>NZ_DLAV01000021.1:0-73695 GCF_002494055.1 Sphingobacterium sp. UBA7038 | reverse complement strand
TTATTTAGGACACATATGATAAAATACCATTAGCTAACCAAAAATTGGAATTCATTTTTGAGAAACTGATCCATTTATGACCTAGGATTGTTTCACTTTTTTTAATTTAGTGATATGAAATCAGCCGAAAGTGTAACAGATTTTTACAAAAGGCAACCAGGTTTAACTAATTTGGATTTGCCGCTAAATAATACCGGAATTGGGCATTTCAATGTTTTCAGTAGAGAATCCTGTACCGTCGTATCTCCGTACAATCGCCGTGATTTTTATAAAACCTCCCTTATTATAGGGCGTGGAAAACTATATTACGCAGATAAGTGGATACAAATCGATAAACCGGCCATGTTATTTGCGAATCCGGTTGTCCCCTATGCTTGGGAACCGGAATCCTCAGAACAATCAGGATGGTATTGTATATTTACAGAGGAATTTATACAGCATAGTGAACGGATAGAAAGTCTAAAAGACTCCCCGCTGTTCAAGATAGGCAGCAATCCGATCTATTTTCCGGATGAAACACAATTAGCAGAAATTTCTGCAATCTTCCAGAAGATGGTAGTTGAAATGAACTCAAGCTACGTTCATAAAGATGATATGTTGCGAAGTTATCTACATCTTCTAATTCATGAAACCATGAAATCGAGTCCCGCAGCGAGTTTTGGATCTTATACCAACGCTTCAACCAGGGTATCGGGACTATTTCTTGAGCTGTTAGAAAGACAATTTCCAATCAATACCCTTCAGCTTAGCCTACAGTTGAAAAGCCCTGCAGATTATGCTCATGCGCTTTCGGTTCATATCAATCACCTCAACAGGTCGGTAAAAGAAGCCACAGGCAAAACCACCAGTACACACATTGCAAACCGTGTGGCCCAAGAAGCCAAAGCTTTGTTGTTGCATACCAATTGGAATATATCGGATATTGCCTACAGCCTAGGATTTGAATATCCTTCCTATTTCACCAATTTCTTCAAAAAGCAAACGGGGATGTCCCCAAACCAAGTCCGAAGCGGTACTGTTTGAATTGTATAACAATCTGTTTGATTGTCTTAACTCCCTTCGTTTATTCCATGTATACTTTTGTATTAAACAAAATATCATTATTATGAAATATAGAAATCTTGGAACAACAAATGAAAAACTCTCTGCGATTGGATTAGGTTGTATGGGAATGAGCTTTGCATACGGACCTACGGACGAGAAAGAGAGTATTGCTACATTGGAAAGAGCATTGGACCTAGGCATTAATTTTTGGGATACCGCAGATATGTACGGCAACGGTGCCAATGAGGAGCTTATTTCAAAAGTACTTGTTCCCAACCGTGACAAAGTTTTTATTGCAACAAAATTTGGGTTTCGCTTTAAAGATGAAGTAGCAGGTCCAAGTGGTACGGCAAACACCTACTTCGATGGCTCGCCCGAATGGATAAAATTAGCGGTGGAAAAAAGTTTAAAACGCCTTGGAATAGATACCATAGATCTTTATTATGCACATCGCGTAGATCCCAATATTCCCATCGAAGAGACCGTAGGCGCTATGGCGGAATTGGTTAAAGAAGGAAAAGTGAGGTATCTTGGCTTAAGCGAAGCATCCCCCGCCTCAATCATCAAAGCAAATGCCGTACACCCTATAGCTGCTTTACAGAGCGAATATTCGCTCCTTACACGCGATGTAGAAAAAGAAATCCAAAAGACTGTACGTCAATTGGGGATAAGTTTAATTCCTTATGCACCGCTAGCGCGTGGATTATTTTCAAATTCTTTAAATCTAGAAAATCTCGCTTCGGACGACTTTAGAAGAACCTTACCGCGTAATCAAGGCGAACATGCTTTGAACAATGCACAATTGGTCGCCGACTTCTCTCTACTGGCAAAAGATAAAAACTGTAGTCCTATACAGCTCGCTTTAGCGTGGGTACTGGCACAGGGAAATGACATCATTCCCATTCCAGGAACTAAAAAAAGAAAATACCTGGAAGAAAATGTGGGCGCCCTTGACATACAATTATCGAATGATGATTTAAAAACAATCGATGAAATACTCCATAAATACCCTAATATCGGAGCTCGATACAGCGAAGGTGCTATGGCTTTAGTTAACCATTAATCCATTTTTGAGATTATGAGTGGCTCGCCGGCACCACTTATAATCTCAAAAACTGTTCTCACCTTATCCAACTTTGTCGTGTTGTCATAATACACTATAGGAACAGATACGATCCGATTAGTATGTATTAATTATCGGGAATAGCAGTACGTAATGAAAAATAGAAAGAACTTCCTGCGCCATAATCACTTTCAACACCAATCTCGCCTCCTTGCGCTTCTATAAACTCTTTACTAATACTTAAACCAAGTCCTGTTCCACCTTTTTTGGACCCTGGTACACGGAAGTAGCGTGCAAATATTTTATCCAGATATTTAGGCTCGATCCCCTGCCCGCTGTCGGTAACGATAAATTTTGTTTTAAGTTCGTTATTTTCCACCCCTATACGAATGACCGAATCTTCATGCGAGTAACGTATCGCATTGGAAAGAAAATTGGTAAGAACCCAGGCAGTTTTCTCATTGTCAGCAAAGATAGCTTTCACTTTGGGATCTACCTCGATAACAAAGTGTATATTTTTTTGATTCGCAGCAAATTGATTCGCCATGATAGCATATTCAATAATAGGCTGTATTTCTGTCGTATGTAAGTTAATTTGGATGGAACCACTTTCAACCTGGGTCATATTTAACAGTTCACCGGTTATTTGAAGCAGTCGGTTAGAATCCTCTTTTATTCCGTTTAACAAGGTGAGCTGTTCGGTATTCAGATGGCCTATTTGTTCATTTTCCAGCAATTGAACCCCCATCTGAATCGCAGCAATAGGTGTTTTGAACTCGTGAGAAACGGTGCCGATAAAGTTTGTTTTTGCAAGATCAAGTTCCTTAAATGGCGTAATATTCTTTAGGATAACCACCTGCCCAATAAACTTTGATTCCAGTTCACCAGTCGGCAAAACATTGATATCGATAACATCTTTCTCAAAATAGCTTTCTCTATCGTCCGCATAAATTTTAACAGCATTCTTTTCACGTTGCTCCACGGGAAGGAACAGGTCTTTAAAAATATCTTTAGCAAGATCATTTTCATCTGAAACCGCCAAAGCAGATCTTCCGAGAAGTTGATCTTTATGTAGATTGGTGATGCGAAGCGCTTCCTCGTTGACAAAAATAACACGTCGCTCTTCGTCGAAGCCTATCACCGGATCATGCATATGATCCACAAGAGACTCGATTCGACTTTTTTCCTTTAAAATTTTTTCAAGTTTACTTTCAGCGTATTCTTCAAGTTTCTCTGCCATGGAATTGAATGAAGCGACGAGTTCAGCAAACTCACCTCCGCTCTGTACCTGAATTCGTTCTTTGTAGTTCTGTCCTGCAATCTGTCGAATACTCGCTGTCAATTTTGCTATGGGATCAGCTATATTGGACGGCAAATTGACCAGCAATATAAAAGCAATAATAAAACAGAGTGCCCCAGCAAATGAAATGACCAAAATTGCATGTTCTGCGGTGCGATCCGCAACAATACTCTTCCTAGAAATTGCCGTCATATTTTGCTCCATTAACAAAGCAATATCCTTTCTGATGGACGAGATGATAGTGATGTCTAAGGGCTTATATTTCAGTTTTAAAAAATGTTCAGCAATCGCGTTCGTTGTTTGTTGCTCTCCGACTTCAGTAACATTTCTCCGTTGTTTGTCAAGGTTGACCTCGAAGTTCTTAAAAGCAGTTTTTTCAACAGGAATTTCCTCCAAAGCCAATAACATATTCTTGGCATACAGCAGCGTGTTGTAATTTGCTGTCAATATATTTGCGGTATCCTTTTTTAACCGGTTTACATACCAGCCGCTTAAAGTGGCGAGTAGAAAGATCATGAGAAAAAGTGATCCTACACCAAAGGTAAGTTTCGTTTTTATTTTCATCTTATTCACAATTTACCTTTATCATTATGACAATATAATCAGGTCGATATCTTCGGTCGACAGTTGCGTCAGCAATTTGCTAAATGTATCCTTAGCAAGTAACATCCTTAAAAGAGATAATCGTGGTTTACCAATACAAACTGTGGTGATCTTGCGGAGCTCGCACAAAGCGATAATCTCTTTTGCCACACTATGACTTTCCACTTTGATAATTTCACCACCAAGTTCTGTCGCCAGCTTAAAGTTATTGATCAGGTGTCGCTGTTTATTTAAGGCTATCCGATCGCCACGCTCTTTTGGCAACTGTACATACAGCAGAAACCAACTGCTATTGTAATATCCTGCTAAGCGCGCTGTTTTTCTGATCACGTTTTTTGCTTTTATTTCATTGGAACTTATACAAGCCAGGAAACGCTCCTTTCGTACCCATCGTTGAGGTTGAACTTCGATCTCCACTTTACGTTGAACCTGGGAAGCCACTTCTTTCAACGCCATTTCCCGCAATTGCAAGATATGTTCGCTTTTAAAGAAGTTTTGAAGTGCTGCCTGAATTTTTGAAGCGTCATAGATCTTGCCCTCTTTTAGGCGGATGATAAGTTCTTCTGCAGTAAGGTCAATGTTAACGACTTCATCGGCGGAATCAATAACACTGTCAGGGACACGTTCTTGTACTTCAACCCCTGTAATCGCTTTAACCTCCTCGTTTAAACTCTCAATATGCTGGATATTTACAGCGCTGATCACATTAATCCCGGCTTCCAGAATCTCCATAACATCCTGCCACCTTTTGGTATTTTTGCTACCTTCAATATTGGTATGTGCCAGCTCATCGATAATGACTACCTCAGGATGTGAATTCAAAACAGCATAAAGATCCAGTTCCTCTAACTGTTTGCCTTTATAAAAAAGATGGCGTCGGGCTATAACGGGTAGACCATCCAGCAATTGATGGGTTTCCTTCCGATTATGTGTCTCAATATAGCCAATACGCACATCGATTCCTCCCTGTAAAAGTGTATGGGCATCCTGTAACATGCGGTAAGTTTTTCCGACGCCTGCACTCATGCCGATATAAAGTTTGAAGCGACCTCTTCTCGATTTTCGGATAAGGTCCAAAAAGTGTTCAGCGCTTTTCCTTTCTTCCATTTTTATTGCCTTTCATTTCAGAAAGTCCCTGCCGATCCAACACACGACAGGAACGATTGTTTTAAAAACTAACTGTAAGTGCTGTGACAGCCGTCAAACTATTTTTCACCAACTTATTTGTCCGATCAAGGAAAATAGCATCTTTATTGGTGAGATTACGTAGTTCCGTGCGCCAAACGACATTGGGAAGAATTGCATAATCTGCATTTAAAGAATAGCCAAACGTTTGAAAACCTTGATCTGTCGTAGTCGAAACGATTACACCATGCTTATCGTTGTAATATTCTCCTCTTGCTGTTAAGCTAAATTTTTCGGTCGTCGCATATCGTGCAATTAACACAGGCGTGTACCATACATTGTACGTTGAGCTACCTTTTGCTTTTTGTTCCGCTCCAATATCAAATCCGAATGTAATTCCCAGCTTTTCATTCATTTGATAAATGGCATATAGATTATGAAAATAGCGCATCTGTCTGACGCTATCCGCTTTATCACTGCCAATAAAAGAACCACTATTGATAGTCCATTTAGCTGTCGGTTTATAGACTAATTGATGTCCAAATGCAGGTAAACTGCTACCATCCACCCGTTGAATCCGCTGCCATCCGTTTAAAATAAGCCCGCTTAAAAATAGTTTTCCTGATGCGGATGTATAGGATATTTTTGCGCCGGTTTCAAAATAAGGGGAATTATCAGCAAAAATACTCCTTGTTACAGTCCAATTATCCTTTCCTATAGCGCTTTCAAAGCCCAAATGGGAAGAAAATATTCCAGCATCGATCCATAAATTATGTTTTTTCGAGATACGAACACCGGCATTCGCTTCGTAAATATTTTTTAAGACACCGGGTTCCGCACTGTAGTTCGCATTCATATATGTACCGACACCAAAAGCAAGATTTGCACGTGTATTGGTTGTTTCGTACGCAGCTTTTAAAAGTGCCAAGTTTATGTTTACTTCATTTGTTCTGTTGTGACTATATACAAAGCCTGGGCGTGTATTTCCAATTGGGTTGTTAAAGTCCCGAAGGTAATATGCTTCAAGGTAACCACTGATAGACAATTGGGTATTTTGAGTTGTATCTTGCTGTGCAAATAATTGTGTTGCTCCTGCGAGTAAACAGGCCAACATCGCTAGTTTTTTCATGTATATCGTTCTTGTAAAGTGTAAATCAATGACCCATCAGGTCAATTTTATTTTTCAACCATCTTGTCCAAAGCAATATTTAGTTCAAGGACATTGATTTTGCGAGGTCCAAACATATTCCATAGAGGGGTCTGAACGTGAGCATCAACGAGAGACTGTAAGCTATTTACCGATATACCTCTTGCTTTCGCAACACGATCGATTTGTATTTTTGCGGCCTCTACCGAGATATCTGGATCCAAACCACTGCCACTGGCTGTAACAATGTCTACCGGTACCTGTTCGCGTTTTACGGTGGGATTGTGGACTAAGAACGTATCAATACGGGCCTTAACTTCCGAAAGATATTCCCCATTAGAGGGTCCTTTGTTACTTCCTCCCGATCCTGCTGCATTATAACCAACAGCGGAAGGACGCGACCAGAAGTAATCATCACGCGTAAAGGCCTGTCCAATATTTCTGTAATACTTTTGCCCGTTGTACGCTAGCATTTCCCCTTTTCCATGATTAGGTGCTATCTGAGCTATTGCCCAAACAAGGGCCGGATATACAACTGACAGCAGGAGCAATAAAACTATTGTAATCTTTATTGCTGGATATATATGTGTTTTCATCTTTGCTTTAATTATTAAAAATGTATTAGATAAATAGCGAAACCAGCAGGTCTATGACCTTGATACCAATAAATGGAACGAGCACTCCACCAAGTCCAAAAACGAGCAGGTTTCTCCGTAACAATGCGCTTGTGCCTATAGGTTTGTATGCAACTCCCTTTAATGCCAAAGGAATCAGTAATGGGATAATAATTGCGTTGAAGATGACAGCCGATAGTATGGCGCTTTGTGGACTACTGAGCTGCATAATATTTAAACCTTGAAGTGCCGGTATTGCCGCAATAAACAGGGCCGGAATAATCGCAAAATATTTGGCAACATCGTTTGCAATACTGAATGTTGTCAGCGTACCCCGGGTCATCAACAATTGCTTACCTATCTCCACAACCTCGATCAATTTGGTCGGATCATTGTCGAGATCGACCATATTTCCAGCCTCTTTTGCAGCTTGCGTACCGCTATTCATTGCTACACCAACATCCGCTTGTGCAAGTGCCGGAGCATCGTTTGTACCATCCCCCATCATGGCGACCAATCGCCCGTCAAGCTGTTCTTTTTTGATATAGTTCATCTTGTCTTCGGGTTTCGCTTCGGCGATGAAATCATCCACCCCTGCTTTTTCTGCAATATATTTGGCCGTTAACGGATTGTCTCCTGTCACCATAACAGTCTTAATACCCATTTTTCTCAACCTTTCAAAGCGTTCATGAATCCCGGGTTTTATCACATCCTGCAATTCTATGACACCGAGTACTTGTTCATTCTCGGCTACGACCAATGGGGTCCCCCCATTTTGAGAAATAAGCTTTACGCGCTCATCTATTTCCTGAGGAAATAGATTTCCAGCCTTTACAATGATATTTCGAATAGCATCTGTTGCACCTTTACGAATACGTGTCTGTTCAAAGTCTATTCCCGAGCTACGGGTTTCGGCGGTAAACTTAATGAATGCCGGGTTTTCGACCTTATAGCTCGATGGGTTGACACCAGCCAATTCAACAATTGATTTCCCTTCTGGTGTTTCATCCGCCATGGAGCTCAATGTTGCTGCACGTACCAGCGCTTCTTTCATGACACCATCGGCGGGGTAAAAATTTGTCGCCTTACGATTTCCGATCGTAATGGTTCCAGTTTTATCAAGCAACAAGACATCAATGTCACCCGCCGTTTCAACTGCCTTGCCACTTTTTGTAATAACATTTGCACGAAGTGCGCGATCCATTCCCGCGATACCAATCGCCGATAAAAGACCACCTATTGTCGTTGGAATCAGACAGACAAAAAGTGAAATAAACGAAGCAATGGTGATACCGACATTGGCATAATCCGCAAATGGTTTTAAGGTCACCGTTACGATAATAAAAACAAGTGTAAAACCTGCCAAAAGGATGGTTAAGGCAATCTCGTTAGGTGTTTTTTGGCGGCTTGCCCCTTCGACCAGTGCGATCATCTTATCCAGAAAGCTTTCACCCGGTTCTGTCGTTACCTGCACGACAATTCGATCGGATAAAACCTTGGTGCCACCTGTAACTGAACTTTTATCGCCCCCAGCCTCGCGGATCACCGGTGCTGATTCACCGGTAATTGCACTTTCATCTATTGTCGCCAACCCCTCGATAATTTCCCCATCCAATGGAATTACATCACCAGCCTGACAAACAAAAACATCATTTTTTTTCAATTGAGCGGATGAAACGACCCGACCATCGCGCAGGGTTGCAGGAGTTTCCTCCCGAGTTTTCCGAAGACTATCTGCTTGCGCCTTTCCGCGGGCTTCGGCAATTGCCTCCGCAAAATTGCCAAACAGCAAGGTTAAAAATAGGATAAGAAATACTGTAAAATTATAACCAAGTGTACCTTGTGATTTTTCTCCGGTCATTATCCAAAGACAAACCACGGCCATAATCAACGTCCCGATTTCCACGGTAAACATCACTGGATTACGGAACATTATTTTAGGATTTAGCTTCACGAAAGATTGCTTTAACGCTTGTTGTACAAGCTCTTTCTGAAACAATGTTTGTTGACTGCTCATTTTTAGAATTCTTTAATTTTTACGTATTACATGGAAAAATATTCCGCAATTGGACCCAGTGCCAACGCAGGGAAGAAAGAGAGTGCTGCAATAATCGCGATCACAGCGAATACCATTAAACCGAATGTACTTGTATCAGTTTTTAGCGTTCCCTCGCCTTCAGGTATAAATTTCTTCTCAGCCAATAACCCAGCAATAGCAATTGGGCCTATAATCGGTATAAATCGGCCGAGTAACAATACGATACCTGTCGAAATGTTCCACCAAATGGTATTATCTCCAAGACCTTCAAAACCACTACCATTGTTGGCTGCGGATGAAGTATATTCGTACAATATTTCACTAAAACCATGGAATCCAGGGTTATTCAATGTAGAAGCACCTTGGGCTGGAAATGCTGTCGCAAGTGCTGTACCGACAAGGATTAGAAAAGGATGGGCAAGAGCAACAATCATGGCGATTTTCATTTCGCGCGCTTCAACTTTCTTACCCATAAACTCTGGTGTGCGCCCCACCATCAAGCCACTAATGAAAACGGCGAGTATAATAAAAATGAAGAAATTGAGTATCCCCGCGCCCACACCGCCATAAAAGGCATTCACCATCATGGCTATCAGTTCGTTCATACCAGATAAGGGCATGTAACTATCATGCATAGAATTGACTGATCCCGTCGAAATCATCGTTGTGACAATACTCCAAAAGCCGGATGCTGCGGCACCAATACGTACTTCCTTTCCCTCCATAGCCCCCATAGACGTATCAATACCCATCTGTGCGATCGCTGGATTTCCAGCCATTTCCATTTTTATATTTGGAATCGTCAGGATGATAAACCCAATGGTCATCACGCCAAACATCATCCATGAAAATTTACGCTTGCGAATAAAAAAGCCGAATGCAAATATCATCGCCATCGGGATAATAAACTGGGCAATCATTTCCACCATGTTGGTCAAATAATTGGGAGTTTCGAATGGATGCGCACTGTTCGCACCAAAAAAACCACCTCCATTTGTTCCCAGATGTTTAATTGGAACAAAGGCAGCTACTGGTCCTCGACTTACCTGTACGGTATCTCCAGTAACTGTAATCATACTGTCCTTACCTTCGAATGTCATCGGCATGCCTTGGAACACGAAAATGGCAGCAACCAGGACCGAGATAGGGAGTAAAATGCGGGTGCAAGATTTCACAAAGAAATCGTAAAAATTGCCCAATTGCGTTGTTGTTTTATCCCTAAAAGCTTTAAAAATAACCACTGCAGCAGCCATTCCCACGCCTGCAGTCACGAATTGGAGAAACATGAGCCAAATTTGTCCTAGATAACTCACGCCCGACTCCCCAGAATAGTGTTGGAGATTACAGTTAACCAAAAAGGATATACTGGTATTAAAAGCCAAATCAGCAGTCATTCCAGGATTTCCATCTGGATTTAAAGGCAAACTTCCCATATTCATCAGGATAGCCATACTCAACAGGAACCACACTAGATTAATTGTCAGAAGAGCAACGAGGTGCTGTTGCCAAGTCATCTGAACATTGGGATTAATTCCTGTCACTCGATAAAAAAAACGTTCCAATGGTTGAAACAATGGATCTAACCAGGTCTTTTCGTTACCATATACCTTAGCTATATATTTCCCGAGGGGAAGTCCGAGTAGTAATGTTACGATGAACATCACTATGATTCCAAGAATCTCTGTATTCATTTCTTTAATTGATTTGTATAAAAAGTGTATCATGATCAATCGTCAGCTAACTTTAAGCCCTTCTTTTGACTTCGTAATGCCAAAAGGACTGACTGAAAGCGCAGTTTCATCGCTGACAATGACGAATGAGTAATCTTGTTATTAAAATTTTTCTGGCCTTAAGAGTACATAACAGATGTATGTAAAAACCAGTAGTGCTACAATAAATAAAGCTGTCATTTACTTTGATTTTAGAAGGTTATGGATTTGTTGTCCTTTGAGGACCTCTAAAAATGGTGTTGGTAGCTGGGCTTCGATTTCTGCCCATGCATTGACCGAACTTATACGTCGAAGACCTCCTAAAGATCTAACAAAAAGATTTTCCAAAATGTATTTTACATAATTGTTTCCTCGTCCATAAATCATTCCGAGAAAATGAATATGCTGGCAGATTTTGTCCGTGCTTTGCAGTACTATTAAGCTCCGAAGATGATTAATAACAGCCTGTAAAGCTCCTGCAAAATTGTGCTTCCGTAATAGGAAACTAATCTCTGATCGGATTTCTTTGTAATGGAGCGCCATATACAGACCTGCACCGTATTGATTTAATTTTTTCATGTTGTTCGTAAAACTATGTATCAAAATCTACCCGATATAGAGTTGAAAAATCATTGCAATAATCAATACCACTACGATGACCTTCGCTATACGGTCGCCCGACACATTATGAGCGGAACCTCTGCCTTTATTTTCTTGCTTCTCTTTCATATTATTTATTTTATATTTTGCCGAAAAAGTCGACCATTTTATAGAATAACCAGAAGAAAAATAGTCCAGTTATGATGAGTATGATTGTTATTACCATTGTTAAACTTTATTAGTGACTTGCGATTTCATTTTTTAAACTTGAATTTAATACTAGTAGCTTTGCCGATCGTCCCCCTCGGCGGACTCTTACCACATACTTTTCTTTTCCGTCCTGTTTTCATATTTACATTCATTTGTCCCCATAAGCCAAATCCTGTTCCACTGTACCGAAAAACATCATAAAACGCTATTAATCAGATGATATAAAAAAATAAGTGACAAAATAGAATTGGAGAATCCTATCATTTTGATAAGGTTATTTTATCAAAATGAGAATGACTATGCTGAAAATGTGATCAAATCATTATAATGTGTACCTTGTCATCTATGCTTGAAAGGTGACCAAAAAAGTATAGACGGCTTGAGCCGATTTATCTTTTAAAATGATGGGCCAGCACATTTTAAAAATTCATGAATGAATGGGAGAATATGTGAACCTCGGGATAAGTATTAGCAGAAGCACTATGTAACAAATTTGCAAAGGAATATGAAATTGTCTCCAAAAGTTCACATTAAAAATTATTTTAGGGAATACATATTGGTTGGGAAAACGTATTAAAAAGACACTTATAAAAATAAAAACAATGATAAACTTAAACCTTTTCAAAAAAATCACCTTATGGGTCTTTCTGGGCTGTATTTTACTCTCCTGTCAAAATGAAAAAAGCAGTCCCAATACATTGACAGAAGAAGAGCAACGTAATGGCTGGCAACTTTTATTTGATGGTAACACGCTCAACAATTGGCATACGTACAATAATAGCAAAAATGCGCCTACGGCCTGGATTGTAAAAAATGGAACAATTTACTGTGACCCAAACAGTGAAAGCCAAAAATACGACTTGGTATCGGACAAAGAGTATAAAAATTATGAGTTTAAGTTTGAATGGAAGCTGGAAAAAGAGGGAAATAGTGGCGTTTTTGTCAACGTACAGGAAAGACCCGATATTAATGCGACCTACCATTCTGGACCGGAGTACCAACTGTTGGCAGATTCCCATCCTGATTTTGATAAACCGCTAAAGCGTTCGGGCTGTCTTTATACATTTCTACCGCAACAAAACTTTGTCAACATTAAAACGCAAGATGATTGGAATGAATCCAGTATCGTTCAGAAAGATGGAAAAATTACATTCTTCCTAAATGGAAAAATCACCGCTGAAATGGATTTTAATTCAGCTAAATGGAAAGATTTAGTAAAGCATAGTAATTTCAAAGATTATCCGGAGTTTGGTAAGCATATCAATGGGAAATTAGCACTGCAGGATTGGTCGAGAGGCGTATCGTTTAGAAATCTAAAAATAAAGCTTTTATAAAAAAAGTCCTTCAGATATGCGAAGGACTTGGACGCTAAAACAAAAAATTGTTTTAGCGTCTCGATTATAAAAAATATCGCAAGAAGTATTACTACCGCCATTCAATTCTTGTATCTATCCAAAAACAATCCCTATTCCGCCGAAATAGATCTTCTGGTCTTTGGTGATTGTAGATGAGTTCTTCCAACGCATTAAAATTATAGCGAAACATATCTTCATCCTTTGACTGAATAGGGCGCAAAATTGAATCTTCATCATCGATAAAAATATCGGATTCGAAAATATTGATTTGATGCGTATTCACCCAAGCAATTGCCATTTCCTTACTCATTCGTTCCAATGCTTTGGTCGTTTCCTGATATTGTTTCATTTCCCAGGGAAGATCTTCCGGATAATGCGAAGCAATATAGTCTTGGTACGCTTTTATATCACCTTCACGGAGACATTCATTGCGAAGCAAAAGTCTTGTCGTGTCCCGAGCAAAGCTAACATACTCCGGCCGCATAAATAGGCCGTACCTTTTACTATACAATTCTATTTTTTCTGCTAGTTCTTGCCTCATAATTTGATTATCAAGCAAAAATCATCCCAACCTACTCTTTTATAAGGAGTTTTGATTAAAAAAGTGCGTTTCAAACGACTTTGAACATTCTAGTCAAGCAAATTGAGCTCACCTTTATAATTTATTTAAATCTTCCCTAACATAAATAGCATTTCCTGTGGCTTTTTAGAATATTTTTAAACCGATAATTCCAGCGACGATCAATGTTGCTGAAAGGAGCCTAAATATATTGGCAGAATCTCCGAAAAAAAAGATTCCAACAATCAATGTTCCCACAGCTCCCAAACCTGTCCATACGGCATAAGCTGTACCGATAGGAATTGCCTTTTGAGCGTAAAACAATAATCCTCCACTAATGCTCATAGAAACAATAGCCAATATGATCCAACCCAATTTATTTGAATCTGGCTGTTGAGCCATTTTTAATCCGAGCGGCCAGCCAATTTCAAAAATGCCAGCGATGATCAATGCAATCCAATTCATTTTCAATAGTTTAAATTTCTACAGCAAAGATAATCGCTAAATGAGGGGCATTTTTTGACTTATATCAAAATCGTACCTTATCGCCGGATCCGACTAAGTGTTTCTTGTGTAATCCCCAAATATGATGCAATATGACCGAGATTAATTCTATTTAACAAATTTGGCTGTAAGCGTATGAGCGATTGATATCGTTCTACTGCAGATTCGGTATGCAGCGACATAATCCGTTCTTCAAGAATAATACAAACCTCCTCGGCAATCTTCCGACCGATAAGATTTAGTTCAGGATAAATTCTATACAATTCATTTAAATCGTCTACAGAAATAGCATAGATCTCGGAATCTTCAAGAAGCTGAATATTTTCAAAAGAGGGTTTTTCAGTATAAACGGGTAAAATCGATCCAAAAATCTGGTTTTCCTCACCAAACCAGCTGTTCATTTCACGTCCGTTTTTAAAAAAATAAGCTCGTAGTAATCCTGTACTTAAAACAAAATAGCTGGATAAATGCTGCCCTTCTCTCAAAAAATGCTCGCCCTTTTTCTTAAAGAAATAACGCGTTCTATTTTCTACCGCTTTCTCAATTGCTTCATTGAGATAGCCATATTTTTTGAACTGTTCAACTAGGGGATTCATTCTATTATAGATTAAAATCATTCATAGTTCATCGTGTTATCTGCTGGATTATACTTTAGAAGTTCTGTATATGCATCGCCTTCAATTCCCAATAGCTGACAAAATGCAGGCTCAGTTTTTATCCCACTCCTCTTGAGCTGTCTGACCTGTTCAGCGAATTCTCCACCCCTCAATTGAATAATTTCATGCTCTTTAAGCATATGTAAGTATCCACTCTGAATTTCAGTTGCTTTATCCGTTGCATAAATTTCAAAAAGCTGCTCTTCAATCGTGAAACGGCAGATGATTACACGATCGGCCGGCCGCTGTAACCGAAAATGTGCATGTTTCGAAAAATTAAGAGACAGCATTTCTTCAAGAGCATCAAAATCGTCGACACAAAGAATAATGTCTATATCACTCCCACCCACATCTAGCTGAATCGGTATCGTACCAACTACAATCGGATCATAAGCATCAAGAAGAGTAGTAATTTGATAGTCAGTCAATAACCGATAGGCTTTTTTCTGCACGTCGTTTCCAAACTTCAAATAATCTATGTTTTTAAAATTTATGGTCATAAGTAACGATAAAATCCAATCCGGTTAGATAGGTTTGAATATACTAAACAACAAAAGAAAAAACGTAAACATAATCAAAATTAAAAAATAGCCGCAAGCAAGATTGGACTGAATTATCAATAATAAAAAACGGTTTATACCTACGACAGTGGAAACCGTTAAATAATATTTACTTAACACAAAATCAATACTACTCTCCTACCTTTATCGCGGTTTAAAAATCACCTAGTCATTTAAACAGCTACAAAACAAATGAGAAAACATTTGATTACCAGCATTTTGCTAAGCACAATCGGTACCTCACTTACCTATGCGCAAAATGAAACCACCTCTGCTCTGAATGGAACCGTCAGAGAGGGAAATTCGCCAATCAATGGGGCGACAATTGAAGCCATACATTTACCTTCTGGGACAAAGTACGTTACTTCATCGCGAAGTGATGGACGCTATAATCTCCCCAATATGAGAATTGGTGGCCCTTATCAAATCACTGTAACTTATCTTGGGCATTCACCCAATATCAAGCAGATCGAGAAACTGGCTTTGGGACAAAGCTCAACATTAGATATTCAGATGCAGTCCGCATCGCAAGTATTGGATGAAGCTGTCGTTGTAGGTACGAGACAGGGCAAAGTCTTCAACTCCGGCCGAACAGGTGCGGCACAAAACATTTCCCGCACAGCGATTCAAAATCTACCCACACTCAATCGAAGCTTTACAGACTTTGTCAAACTGACCCCTCAATTTTCGATGCAGTACGGTAATCCTTCTTTTGCAGGAAGAAGCAACCTTGCCAATAACTTTACCATCGATGGCGCGCTATTTAACAACGCGTTTGGACTACAAGGAACCATCGGAAGCCAAACAAACTCGCAACCTATCAATATGGATGCCTTTGAGGAGATTTCAGTAAACATTGCTCCTTATGACGTAAGACAAAATGGTTTTACCGGTGCTGCAATCAATGCCGTAACAAGAAGTGGTACCAACGAAGTACAAGGTTCGTTAAATTATTATTTCAGAAATCAGAATTTAGTCAACAAATACAATTCGGCCGGACTAAGAGCACCAGTCAACAACTTCAGCTTAAAAGGCTATGGTTTTACCGTGGGGGGACCAATTATCAAAAACAAGCTATTCTTTTTTGCAAGCGGCGAGCTTGAGCGAAGAACAGACCCAGGAACAAATTTTATAGCTTCACGCGGAGGAAATACGGGGCCGAATGTTTCAACCGTATCTGCGGAGAAACTTGATGAGCTAGCCAACTACCTTAAATCGATCGGGTATAATCCTGGATCTTATCAAGATTATCCTTTGGATACACGCAGTGACAAATTTTCCGTTAAATTAGATTACAATATCGATCAAAAAAATACCTTAAGCGCTAAATATTTCTACTTTCGTTCCTATCGCGACATCTTACCGTCCAATAGTGGTGCGCCCAAAAATAATCGGCAACCGTCCAACCTTGGCCTACCTTTCAGCTCAGCAGGCTACGGTATAAACAACAACATGGACAATGTGAATTTAGAATTACGTACGCGTATCAGTAGCAAATATTCTAATTCATTGACCGTAGGATACAATGTCATGAACGACTATAGAGAGTCGAAAGGTGGCCAACCATTTCCTTTGGTAGACATCATGAACCCCGACGGTAGTAGCATGACAGCATTTGGTTACGAACCATTTACAGCATTTAATAGCTTAAAGACGAAGGTATTTCAAGCAACCAACAACTTTAATATTTATGCCGGAAAGCATGAGATTACCTTGGGAGCCAATTTTGAAAATTACAAAACCACCAATGGATTTGCACCGAACTATTATGGAGCCTATACATTTGCCAGTTTAGATGACTTCTACAACTCTGCAAAAAATAATGTTTCCAACGCAACCAAATACCAAATCCAATATTCTGTTTTACCTGATGGGTCATTTCCTTATGCAGAAATTTCAGCACGTATGTTTGGTCTATATGCACAGGATACCTATGCTGTAAATGATCATTTTAAATTGACTGCTGGATTGAGAGCCGATTTGACTAACATATCATCCCCCAATGAACTGAAAAATGATAATGTAACCAAGTTGAATTTTGATCAAGGTGAAAAGATCGATGTATCAAAATATCCAAAGAGTGCAATTCTTTGGTCGCCACGAATTGGATTTAATTGGAATGTCAATGGAACAAATCAAACGCAGGTACGTGGTGGATCGGGAATCTTTACGGGTCGTCCGCCATTAGTATGGATTTCTAATCAGGCCGGCAATAATGGTGTTATGTTTGGTTCTGAATCTATTAATAATCCTACAAACCGCCCATTTACACCTGATGTAGATGCTTATCGCAATGTGAACCACCAAACTGCAGCCAACAACTCGAGTTATAACTTGGCGGTAACGGATAATAACTTCAAATTTATGCAGCTTTGGAGAACGAACCTTGCCATTGACCAAAAATTACCAGGCGGTGTTATTGGTACTTTTGAAGCCATGTATTCAAAAGATATCAATTCGGTCTATTTCCGTAACGTCAATCTAAATACGACGGACGGTAAAGCTTTAGTTGGTGCCGATAACCGTATGCGTTACAATACTCCACGTATTTATGGTGCTGCTCAACCTACTCCCGAAAATCCGAATATTTCCGACGCCATTGTGATGTCCAATACATCAAAAGGTTATAGTTATACCTTGACAGGAACATTGTCGAAAGAGTTCAAAGGTGGATTTTTTGCAAATATCGGTTATACCTATACAGATTCAAGATCTGTGAACGATGGAGGATCTATTGCTCAATCCATGTGGCGTGATCGCTATGTGTCGGGTAATCCAAATAGCGCTGACCTATCTTATTCAACTTATTTGGTTAAAAATAGATTTATTGCCAACTTCTCTTACCGTAAAGAATACCTGGATCATTTAGGAACGACATTCTCCTTATTTTATCAACTGCAGGACGGGCCTCGCTACTCTTATACTTATGGCGGTGACCTGAACAATGATGGTTTGTCTGGTAATGACTTGATCTACATTCCAAATAGTAAAGCTGAAATTGCACTTGTTGGCGACAATGTGCAAGACACTCGGACAGCTGATCAATTATGGTCTCAATTGAACGGATACATTAATCAGGACAATTACCTGAACGCGCACAGAGGCCAATACGCGAAACGTAACGCATTGGTAGGAAAAATGATCGGAACACTGGATATCCGCATCGCGCAAGATGTATTTTTAAATACCAGCGGTAAGAAACATCAATTGCAGATTACTTTTGATGTATTTAATTTCGGTAATATGATCAACAAAAGCTGGGGAGTTGCCCAATTTGCCAACAAAGCGAACGGTATCTTAAATTACAAAGGATTGAATGCGCAGGGACAACCAACATTCTCATTCCCGTATTTAGATGCAACAAATCAGATTCCTTTAACCAACACTTTCTCGAACAGTGTGGATGAAACTTCACGCTGGAGAATTCAGCTGGGTGTACGTTACCGATTCAACCAATAAACAAAAAATAACGTAAATTTGAACCCATCCTATAACAACGGATGGGTTTTTAGTTTAATAATCATGAAAAAACTAGCGCTTTCCATTTTTACATTTCTTGTGACCATGACCTGTCAGGCACAGCATTTTGACCTTGTCCCGCTGGGAATATATGGTGGCGAACAAGAAGACAATCTTTCTGCTTATTTAGTAGGCACTCCAAGAGATACTGCCTTCCTTTGCCTCGACGCCGGAACCATAAATACGGGGATTAGAAAAGCTATTGTGTTGAAAAGTCTAAATGGATCGGTCGAAACAATTTTGCATAACCAAATAAAGGGATATTTCATTTCCCATGGACATCTCGATCATCTATCGGGTCTTATTATTAATTCTCCTGCCGATAGCAAAAAGAACATTTTCGCTATTGATCCGGTCCTTCAAATTCTACAAAATCACTATTTCATCACGGATACCTGGATCAATTTTGGGGATCAGGGCCAAAAACCCATACTAGGAAAGTATCATTACAACAGTTTACAGGAGGGGCTGGAAATGCAAGTACCAAATACAGCATTATCTTTGACGGCATATGAGCTGAGCCATGTAAATCCATATAAAAGTAGTGCAGCACTTGTCCGCCATGATAATCACTACCTCCTTTACCTCGGCGATACTGGCGCGGACCGGGTGGAAAAATCCGATCAGCTAGATAAGCTCTGGAATAAGATTACCCCTCTGATCAAAAATAAACAATTAAACAGCATATTGATTGAAGTCTCCTTCCCAAATAATCAGCCAGAAAATTTACTCTTCGGTCACCTAACCCCCAATTTGCTGCTAGAAGAACTCGTAAAGCTCAAAGAAAAAACGGGACTAAAAAACTTGGAAGGGCTAAGCATAGTAGTCACACACCGAAAACCAACTGGTAACAACCCTGAAATCATTAAAAACGAATTGCTCAACAATAATCCACTTAAAATAAATTATGTTTTCCCCGAACAGGGCAAAAAGATAAGTTTAAACTAATGTAAAAAAGATGAAACCACTATTGGTTTCATCTTTTTTTACCTAGAACTCTTCAATTATATCTGCAATTGTCAAACGTGATTTTGCGGTAATTGCAGGCTGATTTGCATCCTCCACATGTCGATAGCCAATAGCAACTGCAAACAGCGTCTGATAGCCATCGAGTTCCAGTATTTCATCGTAGACGGAATTTTCAATTCCTTCCATTGGGGTTGCGTCAATATGATTTGCAGCACAGGCTGCAAGGAAAAATCCCAAAGAAAGATACACCTGTTGCTTCATCCAGGATTGAACATGGAACTCCCCTTTCGACTGCAAAAATTGCTTATAGTAATTAATCGATCCCTCTGGAAGCGTGTTTGCGATCTGCTCTTCAAAGCGATCTACATCGGTAAGTGCGCTAAAGACAACCAGATGGCTTGCCTCATTTATCTTCTGTGCGTTCCAATAGGATGCGGCAGCGAGTTTTTGTTTCATCTCCCCAGAAGAGACAAAGAAGAATTTCCATGGCTGGCTATTGATGGAAGATGGACTCAATCGGATTATTTCCTTTAATTCAGCGATTTTCTCCTCCGGAATTAGCGCTTCTGAATTATACTTTTTCGTTGTGTAACGTTGCTTTGCAGTTTCTAAAAAAGCCATAACATACAAGATTAAATTAACTATATATTTTATAGTTGCAAACTTAAATATAGTATTATATATTTGCAATAACGGTCAAACTTGATAGTAACAGATGTATTTGATAGACAACAAACAATACCCATGCAGTACCAGCCTAACTATGAAATACATAGGCGGAAAATGGAAAGCAGTAATTTTGATTCATCTAATTGAAAAAAAACGTTATAATGAATTAAGAAAAGAATGTGCATTAATTACCGAGCGTACATTAAGCTTACAATTAAAGGAACTTGAGGCTGATGGTTTAGTAAAGCGTACAGTACATACCGAAAAAGCTCCTTTGAAAGTAGATTACGAACTTACACCATTCGGCAAGACGCTTATTCCGCTATTAGAATCTATTGCAGAATGGGGACGGGAAACGGCTAGTCGGACCGAACGTATTCAACAAATGTAGAGTAGGAACCGTCGACTTTTAAAACGATTATCCATCATAAAGGATCACTTCCTGGTGTCGGTTTATCTTATCGGCAGCTATTATTTCAGTAAAATTTGGACAAAAAAATTTAATAAAGACAGCATTTACGCATCAGGAAGTTTTTGTAAAAACTTCCTGATGAATTAACAATGTGTCACCACTGCCGGAAAACAGATCAATATGGCCACTAAAAAACCTCATCAACAAGTTCTTTATTAACCATTGCTCCAGCTAGGTTTCCTGCAGCAACCGCATTCGCTACAGAACGCATCATACTGGAATTATCTCCACAGGCAAAAACACCCGCGACTGTTGTTTTCTGGAAATTGTCTGTTTTTATATGTCCCTGATCGGTCAATTCGCAACCTAACATAGCAGGAATAAGCGAATGTTGCCTGAAAGGTATGGCAGCATAAACAGCATCAAAGGCAAGTTCACGACCGTCTTTTAATTGTACCTGTTGGACCCATCCATTCTTATGCTGGATTTTAGTTATTTCTTCTTCAATAATCGAAATACCATGTAACTTCAGTTTTGCTTTCTGCTTAACATCAAAACTAGCCTTACCCGAAGTCAATAGCGTTAAGTCGTTCGAGAGATTATTGACCAATCCCGCTACGTGAAGCGCACGCTCTCCATTGGCCATAATAGCAGTTTTTCCTTTTCGGAATTCATAACCGTGACAATATGGGCAATGGATAACCGAAATTCCCCAACAGGCTGAAAATCCTTGTATACTAGGCATAATATCTTCCACACCAGTCGCAAAAATGAGCTTTTTAGCCTGAAAGACGTCCCCATTTTCGGTGGTTATTTCATACCCTGTAGCTGTCATCATGCCGCTCACAGCAAGCCCTTTCTGGAACTTGACACTCGGGTAGTTCAGAACTTCCTCCCTCGCTTTTTTCGCTATACTAAGCGGCTTTTCACCATCATGCGTAATGAAATTATGAGAGTGCGGCGTCTGTCGATTACAAGGTAGCCCACTATCGATAATCAACACATTCCGCAAGGAACGTCCCAATGCCATCGCTGCAGAAAGCCCCGCATAACTTCCCCCAACGATAATTACCTCATAGCTTCTATCATCTTTCATAAATATATATATTTAAATATTAATCCTCTTCTGACAAATGATGAAGTAGAATGGAAAATTTTCCTCTACCTCCCTAATTTCCATTAATCCATAGGGATCGAATTCGGCATGAATGGAATCAATATCGTAAAAAAACATATGTACTCCATCAAACATTGCAAATCGATCAGTGCCTATGGCCTCCCCCTTTCCATAGATACTCGCTAGCTTTGATACGGTCGTAAAAATCATATAACCTCCTTCAGCTAATTGGTCAAAGCAATGCTGGATTAACGCATTACGTTCTTCAGCATCCAATAGATGAATAAGCCCGTAACAAAATATACCGTCATATATATCCTGATCAAAAGGCATTTCATTAACCGAACCATGATGGATTATCGTATTTGTCCCAAAGGATTTCCGGGCGAGTTCTATTGCCGTTTTCGAGATCTCAATGCCTGTAATTTTTATTCCATTTTCCAAAAAAGGGCGACCGTTGCGACCGTAGCCGAACCCAGGAATCAGTATATTTTTGATGTTGTGTTCCAAAAAAAAGCCTACTGCAAACGTTGTAGACTTTGCGGCTTCATCCCCCCACATTTCTTGCTTCTCTATAAAATTACGTTCCCAAAATTCCATACTGCTGTTGCTTATATTGTTTAAAATTGAAATCGATCTTGTTTGCTATACCGATTCGGTACTACAGTGGATTAAAAGTCAACTCAGCGAAGATAGTATTTTTCACTATTGCAACTATGTAGCAAAAACATTAAATGCAATTAAATTGCAAATAAATTACAATAGGATGAATTATTGAAATCATGGTTATTTATCAGTATTGAAAACCTGTGCTATGCTTAAATATCTTTGCTGATGAAAATGAATATCATCACAAAAACAAAAACATGAAAACTATAAAGACATTTTTAGCAGCTTCATTATTTCCATTGCTTACGACACAGGCCAGCGCACAAAAATTGGATAAGATGCTTTGGTTTAACGAACCAACAGAATGGAACATCAAAGACAATTCACTTTCGATGTTCGTTACGCCTAAAAGCGATTATTGGCGTATCTCTCATTATGGATTTACAGTAGACGACGCCCCCTTTTTCTATACGCTACGCGGGGGAGAGTTTGAAGTCAAGGCAAAGATCTCGGCGAACTACCAAACCCGCTTTGACCAAGCAGGTCTCATGCTGCGCATTGATCATGAAAACTATATAAAAGCATGGATAGAATTTGTGGATGGAAAATACAATTTGAGTACGGTCGTTACGCATAAAACGAGTGATTGGAGCATTATTCCAATAGATAAGGAAATCCCTTTTATTTGGATCAAAGCAATACGTCGATTAGATGCTGTCGAATTTTTCTATTCTTTTGATGACAAGGAGTATATCATGATGAGGAATGCCTGGCTGCAGGATAATCACCCTGTTATGGTTGGTTTAATGGCAGCTTCACCAGACGGCAATGGCTTTCAGGCGAAATTTGACTATTTTACGATCAAACACCTTGCAGATCAACGTCGAAGCAAATGGCTGAAAGAGAATAATTCAAACTAAAAAATATCGACGCCCGTCTAAGACAGCCCCATAGACGGGCGCCATCTTAAGTCAGTATGTCCTGCTGCATCTTGTTAAACACACTCACTGCTTCATATGAATTTCGTACACGAAGCTTTTGGAGTATATTTTGCCGATGCCTGTTAACGGTATTAATGCTCAACCCTAGTTTTTCGGCAATTCGTTTACTAACCATCCCCTCCTTGATGCAGCTTAAAATTTCTTTCTCTCGTGTACTAATCGAAGTTTTCGCACCATAGCCATCTAAGTGATGGACTACGCCTGTTACCTGATTGAGGATATAATTTCGAAGATTGATTGAAGTTTCAGTTTCTGGTAGTAAGGTATAACAGCATAAAGCCAGCTGGGGGAATTCCGGTCCTGGGGTGTCCAAGTAAAAAATCTGATGGGACAGCTGGATGATTTGCCCCTCTCTCCCTTCGACCCGAAGTATACTGTTTGCTTGATAATTGAATCGCTCCGCCAGATCCTTTTTTTTGACCAAGTTGAGAAATTGAAGCTCCAAAGCATGCTTAATGGCCAAATCATCGGGGTAAACACGTTCGAGAAGAAAATCTTCCCAAATACCGTTTATTTCCAGCTTCTTGTCATATGAAGGAAGGTAAAGTCGTTCTGCAATTGTCCCCATATAGGTATAACTCCAGTTTGCCGTCAGGTCACTCAGTACGACTATACCGTTATGAATGTCGGCAAAAGTTTTTGCGTAACTCTTATAGTGTTTTAGCACAGATAAATCGATGTTGCTATTTCGTAATCTACGCTCAGCAAAATTTCTATCTAATTTTTTTTTGATCTCCGATTTCATTTTATACTTAAAAGCTTCGTTTTAGGTCTTTAAAAAGAAAGTCCAATTCGGAGATAGGGCAAGGTTGCTTCTTTACTGAACCCTATTACTCCTTGAATAGTTAATAGATCTCCTGGCATAAAATAAATTCCGCCACCATATCCCATATGCCAGTCATTGGAATTTTCATGACTCATCCAGACCCTTCCTACATCATAGAAACCAATTGCCCCGACTGTTCCAGGAACGATATAAGAAGAGTAGCTAAATAATTTCAATCGCATGTCAAAATTATTATAAAGCGCTGTTTTCCCAGTAAATCGCCGAGAATTATACCCTCTTAAGCTCATTTCTCCTCCAATTTGTGCGTGCTGATAAAAGTAGGGATCTCCCCATACCGCATCAAATCCCACACGATTAGCAAAAGTAATATAGTTGTCGGCAACCGTTTTATAAAAACTCATGGAATGCTGTAATTTTGTATAGTTGCGGCCCTCCCCTCCGATTTCAGCATTCCACCCCAATCTAGTGTGAAAATGTACTCCCGATTTTGGATTACTGATATTATCGCGGGTATCGTAATCTATACCAGTGGTGACCCCAGTAAAAAAATTACTACCGTAGATAGGCTCCGAAGGATATTTTTCATGAAACTCTTCAAAGTATCGTCCAACATTATTTAATTCTTTACTATTATAATATTCGGAGGAGGATCCATAGAAAACCTTGAATTTGGGGGCTAGGTATCTTTCTAGAAAAATATCACCATTCACAAGATCAAATCGATTTCGGTAATAGGAAATGCGCTTTGAATCCGATTTATCAAAAATGGTATTATTTCCATACCCAAAGAAGTTGCTCAGGTTTTTGGGCCCAAGGGATGAAAGATGAATGTAAAGATCATGCCCTGCAATGAGTTCCTTATAATTACCTTTGTAATCAAACATAAATGATTCGCGACCGGTCAAATAACTGGCAAGAAACTGATGCCTATACGCATAAGGTTTTTTTCTGAATCCTTGATTTTCGATCATATACCCCAGTCCAAAAATAAGTCCGCGGTCAACGCCATAGTCCAAATTAAAAACAACTCCTTTACGATCATAGACAAAATTGTCATAGTCAAACGTATGGACAGCACTGTCTTTGCTCAATTTCAGATGAATAGCATCATCAACCTGGATAGTACCCTGAACCTGGTCTTTACCATCATAAATATAAACTTTGCTGCCATTGGCAAATTTGTCTGTTGTACGGTACAAATCCTGACCATCACCACCAATAATCCGAAACTTTATGGGCGATTTGCCCGATCCATGGAAGTTATATTCATCAACGCCCGATATACCATATATGCGAACTTCTTTGGTCTGATCAGGTACAAAAGTACGTTTTAGCAATTTTCGCCCTTCGGTGCCATCCTTTTTCTTGTTATGGATATTGACAGTGACCGAACCATCACTATTGTAATCGACATCTACAAATTCATATTTGGCGGACAATGGTAGTTCAACGACACGGGCTAGAAATCGGTAGTAGGTTAATCCACTTTCCATCAGTTCGTCCCTTCTTGAACGAATATTTGTTTCCAGTTCATTCGCGCTCATTTTCACAATGGTATCAGGCATCGTTAACATAGCCTGATGAATCAACGAATCCGTCAATGTTTTCTGAACAAATTGTATTTCGTCAATCCACTCGTCCACCGTAAGATGCGTGAGAAAAAAATGATCAAAAGTACTTGCATTAAAATTCCAATGGGGCACATTTCGGATATGTGGACTAAAGGGTTGCAAATGGGCCTTCAACCATTGATAGGAAAGTAATGTTGGAAATACCCCCGAAGTTTTATAATACACCTTATCCCTATCTCTAGGGACAGGCGTATAGATCTTTTTACCTTTTTCTTTTTCAGGGTCCCAACGCCAGTTGTCTTGATGGCGATCCCAGTCGCCCAACGTAAAATCTAACAATCGTGCACGTAGTGTGAGCTTCTGATCAATTTGTGTATCATTGTCTTCCAACACTTTACGCATGACTTTTGCGCTATTATCCGTTTTTTGATCCTCAAAAGGGGTACGCGCCTCAAACATATAGGCCCTATTTTTAAATACCTCACGATACTCGCCGAACCTAGGGTCATCTCCTACAAAAACCAGTTCTGGCGAAGCTGAAGGAATACCTAAGGCTTTATTAAATGGCGGAACGGTCAATGCACCAAATGGATGATGTATCGAAATCTGATCTTGTACTATATCTTTTGCAAATGTCTTTCGAAGGCTTTCCGGTAGGCTACGTTCAGGGTATTTCTGAATAGACCTAAGAACCCACTCCCTACCCATAGAATCTACCAGTCGAAGTGACTGTGTCTGCATGCCACCACCCAACTTAACAATCTGAAGCCCGCCCCGCTCTGTAGCGAGATCCATCACACGCATCTTAACAGGAGTATTATACAATTTACGGTAACTATCTCCAAGCCAAAATCGATGCAGTAACCCCACTCGGTCATACTCAGGTGCGATCACCGTGGTAATACTGTCCATACGCTGCGCATGCGAATTAAAAACACAGCAACAGGCAATTAATGTAAAGATTCTTCTCATTTTATCTAAGTCGGGTCTTCGAGAAATCAACAGTCGATACAGGTAGAATGTTTGATGGTCTCGATATCTAATTGGGCTAAAGTTCACCTTTTAAAGCAAAGAATCAAAAACTTTCTGCTCCTTTTTTAGTATAAAACCACTATTTTGATAAAACTTATAGCTTTCGGTCCGAATGATATTGCATCTTACACGCAAACGGTAGCAATCGACAGACCTAGACCAATCGGATGCCGAATGCAATAATAATCGGCCTAACCCTCGATATTCTTCATCGACAACCAAGCCAATGATTTCTACATAAACACCAGTCTCCATACTGATGACCTGATGAAGTTGAATTCAGCCAACTGTTTTATTATCAATAATCCCCACAAATACAGCATACTCCTGCTACCGCAACAGATCCTCCAAAATAGTTTTCGTTCCTTCAATATCGGCTGGATAACCCAGCAGTTCGGTCAAGGTTGCGAGCTCCGGAGCATCAGATAATACCGCTTTTCTTATGTCCATACTATAAATTTGTTTCCTATGTTTTAGAACAAGAATAGGTTTACCAATACATTAACTATACCTCAGGTTGATCCAGTAGTCGCCGGTGATAGTTTATTTGGCCAAGGTGATAAGTTAGATGGGTGGTCAGATGAACAAGCAAATACTGCGTTGTTGTTTTTTCCTCAAACACGAGTATGGGATATATCTCAAAAAGGTTCTCCTCCGACAACAGATCCAGAGAACGTGTAACCACATCAATCGTATCATCTATCTGATCTAATAATCGTGTTCGAGGAATGTCTTTTAACGAAAACTCAGCCGCTCGATCTCTGATATACCCCGTCTTGCCTATTTCAGCACCAATATATGTTTGAAGATTTCCGATCAGGTGTAAACATAAGTTGCCAGCTGAATTGGAAATATCACGTTCAATAAGCCATATATTTCCTTCCTGTTTGTACAAAGAAATTTCATCACGCAGCCTGTTTAAGTCCCGTCGGAAAAGGTTTTTTAAAGTTTCTATAAGCATAGACTAAATTTAGATATATTTCTACTCAAAAAAGCAATTTCTATATCAACACATCAGCTTTAGCGTTAAATAGCCATATTGATACGAATCAGAAATATACATCTCCGCATGATATTATGTAATTTTAAACAACTTAAAGAGCTATAACCATGAAGATAGTTTCAAATTTCCCAAAAAAAACCTGGGTAATTTTTAGTGTAATAACAGTCACGACTACCATTCTCTTCGCCAAATGCGATAGCATATCCGATGGAAATGACAGATTGGGTTTTCCATTTCCTTTTTATGAATATATGGGTGGCAAGCGCTCAGTGGAACCTGAGAATCGAAGTAGTTTCAATTCTATTTATTTTCTTTTCGATCTTATTATCTGTTTTGGACTTGCTTATTTTTTCACATTTCTAATCCAGAGATCTAAAAAATAGCGTACATTGAAATGGAATTAATCGACCAAATTATTTCCATCTGTTTTATACAAGTTTTAAGCTAAACCGTCTTTATGATGAAGAAAAGCACAAAAATAACGAACCAAAGTATCGAATCAGCAGGACTTCCCAAAGACCCTAAACATGCCATTGCTGAATATTTCTGGAATGGATTTGATGCAAAAGCCACACAGATTGAACTCTCTATAGACAGTAATGAATTAGGCTACATTAATCGTGTAAGCATACAGGACAATGGCGAAGGCATACCCCTAGAGACACTTTCTTCCTCATTTGGAAACTTTTTGGATTCTATAAAAAAAAATAGTCTCAAACGGAGCTCCTATACCAGAGGAAAAAAGGGAAAGGGTCGATTTTCTTTCTCGCTTTTTGCAACACGTGCGATTTGGGATACCGTTTTTCAGGAGAATGAATATTTCTCAAGCTACCGAATTCAAATTGATCGCGAAAGTAAAGAGCAATACGATATCAGTGAAAGCAGGCTGGTAGAATCTAAAAATACGGGAACGCAAGTTACTCTTGAAGGCGTTTTTGGACTTAATGCTACATTTTTTGAAAGCGACGACTTTAACAATTTCCTCGCACAAGAGTTTGGCTGGTTTCTCTACTTGAATAAGGATAGGAATTACGCCATACGCGTCAATGGGAAGCTATTAGCTTATGACCATTTAATCGAAGAGACAGACCAGCTTTCTTGGACAGGCTATAGCCCTGATCGTGATACTTTTTATCATTTTACCATCAATTACATTCGCTGGAACCAACAAATTGGTGATCGATATTATTATTATTTTCTGAATAGCGATAAAAAGGAAATTGCCAAAGTACTTAGCAGTTTCAACAATAACGCGATCAATTTCCACCACTCCGTCTATGTTGAATCTACCTTCTTTGATCATTTTGAACAACAAGATATCCTCCTATCTACAGAAGATAATCTTTTCTCGGGGAAGGCCAAACAAGTTATTTATCGGAATTTACATGCTGAGTTACGTGATTTACTGGATAGAAAGCAAAAAAAATATGTACTAGAGCACGCTGTCGCGGTAAAATTAACAGATCTAGAAAGAAAAGGCCTATTGCCCGAATACAGCAGCTCGGAACAAGATAAAAAAAGAAAAAACCTATTGTTAGCATTAATACAGGAACTATTTATTGTAGATCCACGCATTTTCTTCGGCATTAAAACAGACCTTATCCGCACCTATCTCGGTTTCATCGACTTGTTATTGCAGTCGGAAAAAAGCACGGAAATCCTCCCTATCATCGAACAGGCACTTCCTCTAACTGACAAAGAAAAGAATCGCATAAAACAGCTTATAACCCGCGCTGTGAACGATGAAAACACTTCTTCCGAGCAGAAAAAATAATACATTTTTATTTAATGACTTTTAGATGTCAATAAATAAAATTAAAAGTATCACTTTTGCTTAACACTGTTAAATTATTTACGCATTAGCATGGGTAGCAAAGAACGCATACAACGGCTCAAAGATGAGAATAGAACTAATATTCTAGATGCTGCGCTCCAAATCGTCAAAGAAGAAGGATGGCAGGCCTTGAGTATGCGCAAAATTGCAGATATCATCGAATATACTGCCCCCATGATATACGAGTATTTCGCCAATAAAGATGCCATTCTGATGGAGCTTGCTAACCAAGGTTATCTCCTGCTTGCCAAAAAAGTAAAACAAGCCAAATCAACTGAAACCGATTTGGAGAAACAATTAGAAGCAATGTGGTTTAGCTATTGGGATTTCGCCTTCGAAGAACGCGAATTGTACCAATTAATGTTCGGTGTGGGAACGGCCTGTTGTGGTTTTGAAAAAACCTATAAATGTGCTGAATCCCATGGAAAATTGATAAGTGATGTCATCCGTGAAATCATGAAAGAGAAAAACCCATCCGAAGAATTGATCTGCAGGAAGTATTTTACGTACTGGTCAATTATACATGGATTGATTTCGATCAATTTGGTAAACCAAGGCAATGGCGACAATACCAATCAAGAGGTTTTAAAGGATGCTATTTACGGCATCACACGCTCCCTGACTGATTAATTTTTTTACACCAAAAAATACAACGTTAAGAAATCTAACACCGTTAAATATACCAAAACTTCAATTTTTAATATCACATGAAAACAAATCTATCACCAAGTCTTAAAAGGATTTACGTTCCAACACTTAACAGTGTTAAACGAATTAATATCGTAAAGACTGCATATGTGCTCAGTGCAATCTTTCTATATAGTTGTTCAACAGGCACGAGCAAACCCATTGATCCACAACCGGTTAACCTTCCGGTCGTTACCATCGAGAATGGTAACGAGACGGTTTATCAAGAATATCCAGCAACTATTGAAGCTTCGGCCAATATTGAGATCAGGCCACAAGTCGAAGGGATTTTGGAAAACATCTATGTCGATGAAGGTGCTAAAGTAAATAAAGGTCAGGCGCTTTTTAAGATTAACGACCGCCCCTATCAGGAACAATTAAATCAAGCGAAGGCAAATTTGCTAGCAGCAAAAGCTTCCTTGGAAAACGCCGAGTTAGAAGTGGAAAAGAAAACAAAGCTGGTGAACACCAAAGTACTGACAGACTTTCAGTTAAAAACTGCAATTAGCGCACGTAACGCCGCTAGAGCAAATGTACAACTGGCACTGTCGGCGGTTGAAACGGCAAAAATCAATGTCGGATACACGCTAATACGGGCTTCAGCCGAAGGATACATCGGTAGATTGCAGCTCAAACAAGGGAGTTTGGTGGGACCTACAGACTCCCAACCACTTACAGCATTGTCAAATGTAAGGGATCTCCATGTCTATTTCTCATTGGGAGAAAATGACTTTATCGCATTCAAAAACAATACAGAAGGTAGTAATTTACAACAAAAGCTTCACAACCTACCTCCGATCAGCTTAGTTCTTTCGGATCAGACAATTTATGATCAGAAAGGAAAAATTGATATGGTGGATGGCCAGTTTGACAAAAATACCGGTGCGATTACCCTCCGCGCGACGTTCAACAATCCGGAAGGGGTTTTACGTAACGGAAATACCGGCCGTGTAAGACTACAGAAGAAGTATGCACAAGCATTATTGGTACCTCAACTTGCTACCCTTGAAATGCAGGATAAAATCTTCGTTTACACCGTTGGCAAAGAAAATAAAGTTGTTCAACAGCCCATTACTGTCATCGGAAAAAGTGGTGCAAATTACCTCGTAAGCAAAGGACTGAATGCGGGAGATCGGATTGTCTACAAAGGCATTGACCTGCTTCAGGATGGGCAGAAAATTACGCCACAAGCTTTATCAAGGGATAGCATCAATTCATTATAATATTAGAAAATCACATGCTTAAGAAATTTATAGAAAGACCTGTACTTGCTACCGTTATCTCCATATTACTTGTCATATTGGGGGTGATTGGTATCCTTAAACTGCCTTTGCAGCAGTTTCCCGATATTGCACCGCCCGCGGTGCAAGTAACGGCATTATATCCTGGGGCAAATGCCGAAACGGTACTCCGTGCCGTAGCTCCCTCACTCGAAGAGTCAATCAACGGTGTTGAAAATATGAGCTACATGAGCTCTACTGCCAGTAACGACGGCTCGTTAATGATTACCGTATATTTTAAACTTGGCACTGACCCTGACCAAGCTGCTGTGAACGTCCAAAATCGTGTGGCTCAGGCAACCAGCCAATTGCCCGCTGAGGTTGTACAAGCCGGAATTACAACAGCAAAACAGCAAAACAGCTTGATCATGGTATTGGATCTCTATACGGAAGATCAGAGTAAATACGATCAGACCTTTATTACCAACTACGCGCAAATCAATATTATTCCCGAACTGAAACGGATACCTGGTGTTGGACAAGCATTGGCGTTTGGTGGTAGCAAAGACTACTCCATGCGGGTATGGCTTAATCCAAATCAAATGGCGACCTATAAACTAACGCCTGAGGAAGTTATGGCTGCAATTCAAGATAAAAACGTTGAAGCTGCTCCTGGTAAATTCGGCGAGAGCAGCCGTGAAGCTTTTGAATTTGTGATCAAATATAAAGGTAAACTCAACCAACCAAGTGACTACGAAAATATTATTATCCGCTCCAACACTGACGGTTCAGTACTTAAACTCAAAGACGTCGCTCGTGTTGAACTGGGATCCTATACCTATGCGAGCCACACCCGTATCAATGGCAAAGCAGGATTGAATATTGGGGTAATGCAGCTGGCAGGTTCGAATGCAAATGAAATTCAGATCGCGATTCAAAAATTCATGGAGAAAGCCTCTTTAAGCTTTCCGAAAGGTGTCAAATATCTCGTTTTATACAACACAAAAGATGCACTTGATCAATCTATTGACCAAGTAAAACATACACTAGTTGAAGCATTTATATTGGTATTTTTAGTTGTCTTTCTATTCCTTCAGGACTTTAGATCGACATTAATACCAGCGATTGCAGTACCAGTAGCCATCGTTGGAACATTTTTCTTCATGCAGCTCTTCGGCTTTTCAATCAATCTATTGACCTTGTTTGCCCTGGTGCTCGCCATTGGGATTGTCGTCGATGATGCAATTGTGGTCGTCGAGGCAGTGCACGCCAAGATGGAACATGAAAATCTCCCACCTAAGCTCGCTACAACATCTGCCATGAGCGAAATCACCGGGGCAATTATCTCGATTACATTGGTGATGTCTGCCGTATTCCTTCCCATCGGCTTTATGGAAGGTTCTACCGGAGTGTTTTACCGACAATTTGCTTTCACGTTAGCGATTGCAATCGTTATTTCAGCAATTAATGCCTTGACACTAAGTCCTGCGTTATGTGCACTCTTCTTAAAACCAACGCATCATGGTCATTCTGATGCTAAGAAACTTAATTTCAAGGAACGTTTCTTTGCTGGATTCAATGTTGGATTTGACCGGTTGACTAAAAACTATTTAGGTAGTCTACGCTTCTTGATCCGTTACAAGTGGGTTGCATTTGCAGGATTGGCGATTACCCTACTTTTGACAATATTTATGATCCGTAAAACACCTACTGGATTTATTCCGTCGGAAGACCAAGGATTTATTGCCATTTCTTTATCCATGCCTGCAGGCGCTTCGTTAGATCGTACTTCTGGGGCATTAGCCGAAGCTGAGAAGCAACTTCAACATGCTGATTTTACCAAAACTTTAAATGTACTTGCTGGTTTCAATATTTTAACACAATCCACAAGTCCTTCAGCGGGTGTTGCATTTATCCTCCTTAAACCACATGAAGAACGTGGTCAGATAAAAGACATCAATGCGATTATGGCCGATGTGAATCAACGCCTGGCAAATATCAAAGGTGCAAATTTCTTTGTCTTTACCTTCCCTACAGTACCAGGGTTCAGTAATGTTGACGGTCTCGATATGGTATTGCAGGACAGAACCGGTGGACAACTTGGAAAATTCAGTGGCGTAGGCCAGAAGTTTATTGGCGAACTGATGAAACGTCCTGAAATCATGATGGCTTTCACAACCTTTAAAGCGGATTATCCACAATATGAGCTCCAGGTAGATGATATCAAGGCAGAGCAACTTGGCGTAAGCACAAAAAGTATATTACAAACCATGCAGGCCTATTTTGGTAGTGCCCAAGCTTCAGATTTTAATCGTTTTGGAAAGTACTATCGTGTGATGGTCCAAGCTGATGCCAAGGATAGAAGTGAACCTACTTCAATGGACGGTATTTTTGTAAAAAACAGATTAGGTGATATGGTTCCCATCAATACATTAGTCAAATTAGAACGTGTATATGGACCGGAAACAGCATCGCGGTACAACTTGTTTAATTCAATCGGCATAAATGCAATACCAAAACCCGGATATAGTTCTGGAGACGCTATCCGTGCAGTTGAGGAAGTTGCAAAACAACAATTGCCTACTGGATTTACCTATGAATTCTCAGGTATGACCAAGGAAGAAATTGTCTCCGGAGGACAGTCTACATTGATTTTTATTCTCTGTCTGATATTTGTTTACTTCTTGCTTGCGGCACAATATGAAAGCTACATCATTCCATTAGCGGTTATTCTCTCCATTCCAACCGGCATATTTGGCGTCTTTGCAGCAATTAGCTTCACTGATATCGCCAACAACATCTATGTACAAGTTGCACTTGTCATGTTGATTGGTTTACTGGCCAAAAATGCCATTTTGATTGTGGAATTTGCTATTCAGGGGCGCAAACAGGGGCTATCGATTCCTAGCGCTGCACTTAAAGCCGCAAGATTACGTTTGAGGCCTATTATCATGACTTCTTTAGCCTTTATTGTTGGTATGATTCCAATGATGACAGCCGTAGGTCCGTCTGCTCAAGGAAATCATTCCATCAGTATTGCCGCTGCGGGTGGGATGTTCACCGGAGTAGTTTTAGGACTCTTTATTATCCCGATTCTCTTTATTTTCTTCCAATTTATCCAAGAGAAAATAGCTGGTGTCCCGAAGCAAAAGCAGTATGAAAGCGAGACCGCTTCGTTGGAAATACCCGTGCATACAAACAATTAGTATATCATGACAAAATTTAAATATATGAATAGTAAAGCAAAGTTACTGACGGTTTTCATCTTATCTTTTGTCGCATGGTCCTGTAAAACAGATAAGTTGGTCAGCAATCAACACCTTGCCCCTAACTTACCCGAACAGTACCGCGACCAAGCTAAAGCTCCGCAGGAAACTAGCATTGGCTCTATTCCATGGCGTGATTTTTTTAAAGATCAAATCCTACAGACATTGATTGACAGTGCAATACAACATAACTTAGATATGAAGCTAGCACTGAAAAACATAGAAGCGTCTCAACTTAGCCTGAAACAAGCAAAAGCGAACTATCTTCCCTCAGCCCAGCTACAGATCAGGGGAAATAGCACCAATCCATCCAATAACAGTATGAATGGATTGAGCCTCGGACAGTTTTTAGGCCAACATCATGTGGAGGATTATACGGCATCCTTAGGTTTATCCTGGGAGGCCGATCTATGGGGTAAAATCAAAAATCAAAATATCGCTGCTTTAGCTTCCTATCTGCAGACAGAAGAAGCTAAAAAAGTAATTCAAACCCAATTAATTGCACAAGTTGCACAAGGTTACTATCAACTGCTGATGCTATATCAATTGCGTGATATTGCCAAACAAAACTTGCAATTAAGCGATACAACCTTACGCATCGTCCAACAGCAATATGAAGTTGGTGACATTACGCTGCTTGCGTTGGAACAGGTTGATGCGCAACGATTGTCCGCAGCGGCGTTAATCCCTGACTTTGAACGGCAGATCACTATTCAGGAAAATGCCATTCAGATTCTTAGCGGAAAACTCCCACAAGAGATTAAGACAGCGGAGAAATTGACAGACATCCAGTTCCCCGAAGAGCTAGCAACTGGCATACCAGCTGATTTGTTGAGCCACCGTCCGGATGTAAAACAGGCCGAACTAGCTGTTACAACTTCACAGGCCTATCAACAGTATGCAAAAGCGCGCATGTATCCTTCCTTGGTGATTAGTGCCGAAGCTGGCGTAAACGCATTCAAAGCAAGTAATTGGTTCAACTTGCCCGCGTCATTATTTGGTGCAATTACAGGGAGTATTACACAACCTATTTTCCAACGCAAGGAATTAAAAACGCAATATGAGCTGGCGCGTGTCGAACAAGAAAAGAATGTATTGATCTTCAAGCAAAAAGTAATTTCAGCCGCTGGGGAAGTATCCGATGCTTTAATTTCAATTCAAAAATTGAAAGAAAAACAAAAGATTACTTCGGATAGAACGACGCGTTTAAAGCAAGCGACAAAGCATGCCAATCTTTTGTTTGAAACAGGAATGGCCACCTACTTGGAAGTAATTACAGCGCAAAGCAATATCTTACAAAGTGAGCTCGAACTTGCTCAGGTAAAAAAAGCGGAGCTTTCTGCTGTTGTTGATCTATACCGCTCATTGGGAGGTGGATGGAGCAATAACTAATACGGTATAAAAAGCAATTTTCTAATTTTATTATACATATCTGGTAGATGGGGGGCCCTTAGGGTCCCCTGTTTTATTTTTATCCTAAGTTCATTTTTACACCACCTTTAACATAACGCCCTGTAAAGCAAACTTCAAATCAGGCAATACATAAGCTTTTTCTATTTTTTAGAATTTCTTCAACAACCCGATCGCATTCAATTTATAAATCCTTCAAACCTTGGAATAAAAGAGACAAATGCAACTGAACCAATGCGATTACTTTTGTTTCATAATATAAATTTTATAAAATGAGAGATTTAAAAAAGATTGCACTAGCGGTATGTATCGCCTTAAGCACATTAGTAGCGGTGAGCTGCAGTAAAGATGATGAAACTGTTGTTGAACCCCAGCTTACCCCAAGCGAAATATTAGCCAGTACGCCATGGGAAACAACAAACGCAAAGAATAATAAAGGTGAAAGTGTAGTATTAACAGATGCTAACGTGGCAAATTTTGTAGGATTTGCTTATTTCAAATCTGATGGTACTTTTACAATGTTCAATCTTGACAATTCTCCAAAAATGCACGGCGACTGGACCGTATCTGCAGATGGTAAAACGAGAACAATTGTTGCTAAAAATGCTGCTGGAGAAACGTTGTTTACTCGTGTGGTTGATATTACGGTATTAACAAAGAAAGAATTCACTTATAGAGTTTATCCAAACGCTAATGACAAAACGATCTATTTCGATATCATCCATACACCAACAACTCATCAAGAGCCAAAATAATTTATTAGATAACACATCGAAAAAATAGTAACCACAATAAAACAGAAAGGCTTGACGAAATGATGTCAAGCCTTTCTGTCTATCGCTAAAAACGAATTCCATATTCAAAGTCACTCTTTGACACGATTAGATCAAATGATTATAAAACAAAAGATAACTACAAGATTTACAATATATTAAAAAAATATCACAGGGATTTCATTATGAATTATACACTGATAGGCCAAGGTTAGATCATCTATCAGCCTTCGTCAATATACGCCTGAGTGCATCAAATTGATATTTCAGTCAGGGCTTTATACGCTTCAGCAGAAATTTGTCGTCCAATACTAAAAGGAATTACGAAATTTGCATAGATTTCACCGATACAGATAAGTTAAAAGAATGCAGGATATAGCGATCTATAAAAACGATAAGACTCTAATTAGTACAAATAAAAAAAGGCTGATATTTACCTTTCTGTCCTTTCTGCTTATTTATCTCGTTGCCTATATTATTGATCCTTTCTCGAGTTGCTGGGATGGCTATTTTAAACGGAATATGTTTGAAATACTCGGTGAATGGACATTTACGATCATTTATAGCTTTATCATTTCCGAATTTAGTATCATTGTCCATGACAAGCTTAATAAGTTCTTAACCTGGAAAGATAGTCCGACAGAGCGACTTCTACTTGAAACCGTCATCAACCTTTTTGCAGTACTCTTTATCAATTTACTTCTGGAGTACCTGATTTCAAAATATTATTTTGGACCTCAAAATGTTACTATAGCCCCATCTTTGGAGGAAAAAAGGGGGATGATTCAAAACATTACAATCAGTGTATTGATTGCGTTGATGATCATGGGGATCAATATTGGTAGTCATTTGATCACCAACTGGAAGAATGAATCCATGCGCGCTGCAAAGCTTGATCAGGTCATTCTTGAAACAGAACTTCAATCGTTAAAATTACAGATCGACCCCCATTTTGTCTTTAATAACCTGAGCGTGCTCTCAGAAATCATCCTCGAAGACCAACAATTAGGCTATGAATATGCAGAAAACTTCTCCAAAATATATCGCTACCTTCTTGTCAATTCCAAAAAGGACATTATCTCACTCGAAGAAGAACTCAACTTTCTAAATTCATACATATTTCTCATCAAAAACCGATTTGGCGATGGGGTAAACTTCGAAATAAACGTCAATCCCGCCAAACGCAATTGCCAATTACCTCCTCTTACCTTACAGTTATTGGTAGAAAATGCATTAAAGCATAATCAGACAAATAAGAGAAAACCGCTGAAAATTAAAGTCTACACCAACGCCCAGAATCAACTTGTTGTTGAAAATATATTAATTCCTATTGAGAATGTATCCGAATCATCGGGAATCGGAATTTCAAACATCATTAAAAGATACGATTTGCTATCCAACTTAAAACTGCAAATAAAGAATGATGGCAAAACATTTAACGTTATCCTCCCACTTTTAGCGCAAGCATAATGAATATAACCAAAGTATTAATCATCGAGGACGAAAAACTCAATGCCGATCGTTTAAAGCGACTTTTGAAAGAAATAAAACCATCCATCGTTATTTTGGATGTACTTGATAATATTGCGGATAGCATCAATTGGTTCAATAGCAATGAACTTCCCCACCTGGTCATGATGGATATTCGTTTATCCGATGGCTTAAGCTTTGAAATATTAGAGACTATAAAAATAGACTGCCCAATCATATTTACAACAGCATTTGACGAATACGCTGTGAGGGCTTTTAAATTCAATAGCATAGATTATTTGCTCAAACCTGTAGAAAAAATAGAGCTGGGAAATGCCATCCAAAAACTTGACTATCAAAAAGATCTCCAGATCAACCAACAACCGCTTCAAGGTTTATTGGATTTTATCTATCCAAAAGATTTTCGCTCACGTTTTCTAATTCCATTCAAAGACGGTTATAAGACCATTCTCGTCGAAGAAATATTATACTTTTACTCCGAATTTAAACTTACCCATGCGCAACTCAAATGTGGTACTGTCGAAATTGTCCCTCAAACAATGGAAGAACTCGAACAGCAATTGAATCCAAAAGTATTTTTTCGCGCCAACAGGCAATTCATTGTACATATAGATGCGATCAAAAGATTACATAACCACTTCAACGGAAAACTAAAAATAGAAATTAAACATAACGATCAAGTGGAAATCCTTGTGAGCAGAGAAAAGGCTCAACTGCTAAAAAATTGGTTAGACTATTAATGCTAAACTGATCCGCTTGCTCCTTTTTTCGTCAGAAAGGTAAAGTAAGTTTTTCGCGATGAAGAAGGAATGTCAATCGATAAGACCAATATCTTCAACACAATTGGATCGTACCATTTAATATCGTAAAATTCAGCTCATCACTGTGACGTTTCAGTAAGCAATTGTAACGTCTCGGTAGATTTCTTTGCCTTATGGCTTAAAAGAATTCTTTTCTTTGTTTCATTATAAAATGATAAAATGGCACAAAGAACGATGACTTTAAAACCTTTCCTTACATTTATTACAGCAGCAGCATTATTATCGTCCTGTGGAGGCAACCAAGAACAACCGCAAGAGCAGGCAGTTACTGTTGACTTTATCGAATTATCTCCTACCCACGCGGAGACCGAAAAAAAATATCCTGGTACATTAGAGGGGACCGTCAACGTCGATGTCAAAGCGCAAGTAACGGGATATCTGGATCAGATTTATGTCAAAGAAGGAGACTATGTATCCCAGGGTCAACCCCTTTTCAAAATAAAAGCTGATGTCTACAACGAACAAGTAAACAACAGCAAGGCAGCTTACCAAGCTGTTTTATCGGCAGAACAAAACGCGAAATTGGACATTGAAAAAATCAAACCACTTGTTGAAGGTAAAGTGTATACCGAATTACAGTTAAAAACTGCAGAGGCCAATTATGCCGCAGCTAAAGCACAGGTAGCGCAAGCACAAGCTGCACTCGGTTCATCTCAAATAAATGCCAAATTTACGTTGATCAATGCACCAGTGAGTGGTTATATCGGCCGTATTCCTAATCGGATCGGAAATTTAATTACCGCAGCAGATGCGACACCGTTAACAACGCTATCTGAAATCAATACCGTAAATGTGTATTTTTCATTGAGTGAGGCCGATTTTATAGCCTTTATCAAAGATCAGAATAACAAATCATCCAATCAACAAGCAACGCTATTACTAGCTGATGGAACGGCATACAACCATTCGGGGAAAGTAGAATTAGCCAGTGGTAACATCGACAGAACAACCGGAAGCATGGCACTTAAAGCAAGTTTCACCAACCCTGATAAAATTCTCCGTTCGGGTGGTTCAGCCAAAGTAATCTTGAAAAAAACCCACGAAAACGTTTTGTTGGTACCTATGGCGGCTGTCAAGGATATTCAAGATCGCTACTTCGTTTATGTTATTGGCGAAAAGAACAAAATTTCCATGAAACAGATTGAAATTGCGGGAAATACAGCCAACGCCTATTTACTTAAATCAGGACTTACAGCTGGTGAAAAAATCGTTATGAATAGAATTGACATGCTTAACGATGGAATGCAAGTTCAACCGACTAAAAAATCCACCATGTAACCAGATGGAGCGTAAATAGCAACAACAGAGCTGCTGAAAAAGTTCCTTTTTAAATATTTGGGAGAAATCTAGGCAATAGCAATCATGGCAAAAGCTGCAACGTCCAAAGAGCGGTAACACGCCTATACGTTCCGTATGCACTTTTAAAAAATGGTACTATAAGCTTTATAAAAATTATACTAAAATGTTAAAGAAATTTATTGACAGGCCAGTTTTGGCAACTGTTATATCGATCATATTTGTCATACTGGGGGTCATCGGTCTTTTTAGGCTGCCCCAAACGCGATTCCCGGATATCGCCCCGCCCACTGTCCAAGTTACCGGAAGCTATCCCGGAGGAAATAGTGAAACAGTATTGAGATCAGTTGTTACACCCCTTGAAGAACAAATCAATGGTGTGGAGGACATGGAATACATTACATCGACTGCAAGTAACGATGGTACATTCTCTGTGCGCATTGTCTTTAAAGCAGGTGTAAACCCAGATCAAGCAGCCGTCAACGTGCAAAACAGAGTACAACAGGCTACTCCGATCTTGCCACAGGAAGTTGTCCGGATGGGATTAACAACCTCCAAGCAACAAAATAGTATGATCATGATATTTAATATCTATACAGAAGATAATAAAAAATATGATGAACTATTTTTACAGAATTATGTGAACATCAACTTGATCCCACAGATCAAGCGTGTTCCCGGGGTCGGTCAGGCGATGGTATTTGGTTCCAAAGATTATTCGATGCGTGTATGGTTGAATCCGCAAAAAATGGCAAGTTATGGACTTGTGCCGCAAGAAGTCATCGCTGCAATTTCCAAACAAAGTCTGGAATCTGCACCTGGAAAATTAGGTGAAGAATCAAAAGCACCTCTTGAATATGTTATACGCTATAAGGGGAAAAAGAATCTTCCAGAGCAGTATGAAAACATTATCGTTAAAAACAATAATGTCCAGATCGTACGTTTAAAGGATGTGGCACGTATTGAGTTTGGCTCGATCAGCTATAGCGGTAATTCCCAAAATAACGGTCTCAATACCGTCACCATCGGTATATTCCAGACATCAGGCTCCAACGCCAATGAAATTGAAATTGACAAACAGATTGAAATAGCGCAACGCTCATTCCCTCCTGGAATCAAGACTTTTAAATTGATCAGTACCAAGGAGCGCTTGGATGAAAGTACAGCCCAAGTACGCTCGACATTAATTGAAGCCTTCATTTTGGTTTTCCTCGTTGTATTCTTACAAGACATACGATCGACTATTATTCCAGCAATTGCAGTCCCTGTAGCTATCGTAGGTACCTTCTTCTTCCTGCTCGTATTTGGCTTTACCATCAATATATTGACGTTATTTGCCCTCGTACTCGCCATTGCTATTGTTGTCGATGATGCAATTGTCGTTGTCGAAGCAGTACATGGAAAGATGGAGACTTCCAATTTAACAGGTAAACAGGCTACCCATAGTGCCATGAGTGAAATCACTGGAGCTGTAATCTCCATTACCTTGGTGATGTGTGCAGTTTTTATTCCCATTGGATTTATGACAGGTTCATCGGGCATGTTTTATAAACAGTTTGCCTATACTCTTGTGATCGCCATTGTGATCTCTGCGATCAATGCCTTGACGCTGACACCTGCACTATGTGCATTATTACTTAAAAATACACACGCCGAAAATCAAGATGGACAGACCTCAAAAACTGGGTTTTCTCAGCGTTTTTTCAAAGCGTTTAACGCAGGCTTCGAAAACATGACCAATCGATACGTTGGTTCATTAAAATTCCTGGCAAAGAAAAAATGGATTTCGTCACTTTTGATCCTGGCTACAATTGGCGTTGCGGGGTACCTCATGACAAGCACTTCCAAAAGTTTCGTACCAATGGAAGATGATAACTTTGTCGTATACAGTTTGGAAATGCCCCCAGGAACGGGACTGGACCGAACAACAAAAGCAGTCGAAAAAATCGAAAAACTACTGGCCGATATCCCTTCGATTGAAAGCCATACAAGTATTACTGGATTCAATATGATCGGTAACAACTCCAGCGCAGCCTATGCGACAGGATTTATACGCTTGAAAGATAAAAAGAAACGTGGTGAGATGAACGATATTGATCAGATTCACCAAGTTATCTCACAAAAATTATCCAGTGTCAAAGAAGGTAACGCAATGGCATTTCGCTCCCCTCCTGTTGATGGTTATGGTATGATGAATGGCGCGGAACTCGTTTTGCAGGACAGAGCTGGTAAATCGCCGGTAGAGCTCAAAGCAATGTCCGACTCCGTTATTGCGCAGATTATGAAACAACCGGGAGTGCAATTTGCCTATACCATGTTCAGAGCAGATTATCCACAGATGGAGTTAGAAGTAGATGAAGACAAAGCGGCCCAACTTGGCGTAGATGTCAGTGAAATGCTTTCGTCCGTTCAAACTTACTTTGCGGGTGACCAATCATTGAATTTCAATCGTTTCGGTAAATTCTATCGGATAGCAGTTAAAGCTGATGGCATTTATAGAACCGATAAAGAAGCATTCAACGAAATATTTGTCAAGAATAATCTTGGCCAAATGGTCCCTGTAAATACCTTGGTCACACTTCGTAAAGTGTATGGTCCTGAGTCGGTAACCCGTTATAATTTATACAATTCGCTCACGATAAACGTTGTTAGTACGCCTGGTATCAGTAATGGTGCTATCATGGAAACATTGGAGAAAAATGTATTGACCAAGTTACCGGGAGACTACAGCTACGAATGGACAGGACTTAGTTTGGAAGAGAAGTCATCAGGCAATCAAACCGTACTTATCCTATCATTAAGCTTGCTATTTGTCTATTTCTTACTATCAGCACAGTACGAAAGTTACTTATTGCCTCTTGCCGTCCTGTTATCAATCCCAACAGGGATGATCGGCTCTTTCCTAGGAACACGTGCTATTGGATTGGACAACAATATCTACGTCCAGGTCGGCTTGATCATGCTCATCGGTCTTTTGGCAAAAAATGCCATTTTGATTGTTGAATTTGCTTTACAGCGGAGAAGAGCAGGCTCCTCACTCATTGATTCGGCTTTAGAAGGCGCAAGAGCTCGTCTACGCCCAATCTTGATGACTTCATTGGCTTTCATTGCGGGTATGGTCCCCTTGATGTTTGCGACCGGCGGAACGGCTACAGGTAACCATTCCATCAGTACAGGAGCAGCAATGGGTATGTTAAGCGGTGTTATCCTTGGGGTAATTATTATACCATTACTGTACCTGGTGTTCCAATATTTGCAAGAAAAAGTTTCGGGTAAAAAACTTACGGACAATACAGTACACAATACAAACGATTAAAATGAAAAAATTTCATCACTATATAACAATTTTCGCAAGCACTACCCTGTTGTTGTCCGCATGCAGCGTGGGCAAAAAATACACCCGTCAGGAGATAGCAATGCCCGAAAATTTCAAAAACAGCGAGGTTGTCGTGACGTCTGATACGCTACAGCTATCCTGGCGTAACTTTGTACAGGATCCCCTGTTGACATCACTCATTGAAAAGGCTTTGTCCAATAATACGGACGTCAATGTAGCACTCCTGAACATGCAACAATTGGAACTCGCGTACAAGCAGTCTAAGAAAGGATTACTACCAACAGCTGATTTAAGTATTGGAGCGAATAGAACCTGGTTATCGAGCAACTCTTTAAATGGCTCACTAAGTGACCAATTTATCGGGACGCCTCATATGGACGATTATAGTGCTACGCTCAGATTGTCTTGGGAAGCCGATATATGGGGAAAGGTAAAAATGCAAAAAGAAGAATCCTTGGCTAATTTTTTTGGCCAAAAGGAAAATTTATCGGCTTTGAAAACCCGGGTTATTGTACAGGTCATCCAGTCATATTACAATCTGATTGCTTTGGATGAACAGCTTAAGATTGCACAAAGAAATGTTCAATTGAGCGATAGCACACTGAATATGATACGTTTGCAATACAACTCATCACTGGTCAGTTCGCTTGCTGTGGAGCAAGCCGAAGCTCAGAAGAAAACTGCTGAATTATTAATTCCCCTAGCCCATCAAAATATGGCGGTCGAAGAAAATGCACTGAGCATTCTTTGCGGAGGTTTCCCCGAGGGCATTCAACGTACAGCAAGTTTAGATGATACGATTGTTGGAGACGGACTTGCCGCAGGGGTACCGGCCGAACTATTAAGCCGCAGACCAGATGTCAGAGCAGCTGAATACGCTGTTGTGGCTGCGACAAGCAGAATGGGACTCGCTAAAGCAGCAATGTACCCCTCCATAAGCTTGACTCCATCCATTGGTACAAACTCCATTCAATTTAGCAAATGGTTTGATCTACCGGGTTCTATTGTGAAAACAATAGCAGGGAATATTGCTCAACCGATTTTTCAGAAAGGGGCCTTGAAAACAAACTATGAGATATCGGTCATCGAACGCGAAAAGATAGCTTTGCAGTTTAAACAGTCGGTTATGATCGCAGTTTCGGAAGTTTCTGATGCCTTGGCAAAAATCAAACATACAGAACAGCGCCTGCGACTTATCCACGCCAAATCAAATGCCCTCGCCAAAGCCACCGCTGATGCGGCCTTACTTTACAAAAGTGGGATGGCAAACTATTTGGAAGTGATAACTGCCCAAAACAATGCACTTCAAAATGATTTGGAACGTATTACAGTAAAACGGGAAAAGCTCAATGCGGCCATAGATCTTTACCGTGCACTGGGGGGCGGAACGGATACTTTACCGCCAAATACGCCATAAAAGCAGAAAATAAAAAGCACAAAATAAAGGCAACTGAATAAATATACGCCCCTAGAAGCAAAAACTTCCTAGGGGCTTTTTCATTACTTTTTTGCAGCTGCGCCCAAAATTCCCTATCTTCGGGTAAATACAAATATGATGAATAGAACGAGTTGTCTTCCTCCTCCAGTAGCGTAATATTTTTTCCCGATATTACTGAAGCCCAATACCAGAAATGGACCGATTTGCTGTGCTTCTTATTTTCTATCAATTTTATTATTTAACATCTTTCGTCCTTATTGGGCGGAACTGGAAGACAATTTCTTATGAAACATTCATATTTCATGCTGCACCTTGCTGTGCTGTGCCTGGGACTATCTGGCGTATTTGGAAAAGTGATTTCACTCAACGAGGGGATACTCACATGGTACCGTGTATTTTTAGCTGCCGCTATCCTATTTTTTATTCTAAAATGGTATAAAATACCTACAGATTTTACTTTCAAAGAGAAACTGCATATTGCAAAAAATGGGCTACTATTGACAGCATCCTGGCTATTATTCTATGCTAGCATCAAATATTCAAACATTTCCATCGGCGTAATCTGCTACTGTATGGCAAGTTTTTTTACCGCTATTTTTGCACCGATGATCAATAAAACGAAATTTAGATTGTCTGAACTTCTGTTGAGTGGACTTACGTTGTGTGGGATAGCACTGATATTTCACTTCGATACCTCACACCAGCTTGGCATAGTCTTAGGGATAATTTCTCCGGCTTTTGCCTCACTCTATGCGGTTCACAATGAAAAATTGACCAAAAAGTACAATGCAATATGCATTAATTATTATCAAATGATCGGTGGAACAATAGGGCTGGCATGTCTACTTCCTTTTTACATTCAGCACTATCCAATCAGCACTTTCATTCCCAATGCCCTGGATATTTTCTATCTGATCATCCTATCTTTATGTTGCACTGTGGGAGTCTATCTCGCATTTACAGAAATCTTAAAGAAGATATCAGCATTTACATTGAACTTAAGCTTAAATCTTGAGCCAGTATATGCTATTTTGATTGCATTTTTACTTCTTAATGAAGCAAGAGAATTAAACCTATCCTTCTATGTTGGACTGTTTTTGGTTGTTTCATCTGTGTTATTGCAGTATTGGATCAGCAGTAAAAAGAGCGCTTAACAACCTCCATTCATTTCCCAGTCCAACGAAGATTGGGAAATGAATATTGTTTCCTCCTTGTGTCAAGCAGGTAGCCCCGATAAACAGGTAGCCCCGAAAAAACATGTTGAAAAGAAAAATGTGTGTCATTTTCAACAAAGCATTATATTTATGAAACGATTCGGGTTTTAATTCCAAAACCGGCACAACCGGTCAAGCAATTTATTATATATACATTAAATAGATAGTTCCGTTATGAGCAATAGCAGTACAGAAAACAAATTTGTCAACCAGCAGATCCAATACCTTGAGTTTGTATCAAGCGACCTTGAACGTGCCAAAGCATTCTACTCAACGAGTTTCGGTTGGGAGTTTACGGATTACGGACCAGCATATACGGCTTTTGGCGGAAAATATGTTGATGGTGGTTTTACACTTGGTGACCCCAGAAATGGCAGTATTCTCGTCGTTATCTATGCCGACGATCTACAGGCTACTCGTGATCAGGTTATCCGTGCTGGCGGGACCATATTAAAAGATATTTTTAGCTTTCCCGGAGGAAAAAGATTTCAGTTCCAGGATCCTGATGGATATGAATTGGCCGTATGGACTGTTGAATAAAAGTTAAATACAATATATACTCAAATACAAAGCCCCCATATTTTTCTCATATGGGGGCTTTGTATTTTAAAATCAGGCTCTTTTAGCTTTCTGATAGTTTTTATTTTTATTCCTATTGAAACGCTTCTTCTTATGCTGTGGATTCTTTTTGGCAGGATTGTAAGTAGGTCCCGCTTCAAACCCCTCTGGCAATGGAAGTTGTTCAATCGGATAACCTATTAAATTCTCGATTTGAGCGAAACGGTTTTGGTCTTTCTCATTGACAAAGGTAATGGCTGTTCCTGTAGTTGCTGCCCGTGCCGTACGTCCAATACGGTGTACGTAGTCTTCCGGATCCGGTGGAACATCGTAATTAACGACCAAACTGATCCCCACCACATCGATACCGCGAGATATCACATCTGTCCCTACCAATACCCGTACCTGACGAGACCGGAATCTAGCCATGATATCTTCCCGTTTCGACTGCTCGAGATCCGAATGGAAACCCTCCGCATCAATCCCCTGCTTCTGTAATTCCTGAGCGAGAAGTTTGACCGTAGTTTTTTGGGACGCAAAAATAATAACAGATACATAGTTCGGATCCTTCAGTATATTCTTCAGAAGCTCCATTTTCTGTTGATCATACGCAAGATATACACGTTGATCTATCCCTTCCGAAGGTTTAGAAATGGCAATATTAACTTCCACAGGCTCTTGCAGAATTTTTCGGGCAAAAGACCTTATCTTCATCGGCATCGTCGCCGAAAACAAAAGCATCTGCTTTTTCTTCGGTAGATAACTTACAATACGTAAAATATCGTCTTGAAATCCCATATCCAGCATACTATCGGCTTCATCCAAAACAAAGTGCTTTAAATGAGAGAGATCAATCTTCATGGAGGTAAGATGGCTTATCAACCTTCCCGGCGTAGCAACAATAATATTTACCCCCTCTCGTATGGCCCGTTTTTGCTGTTCATACCCCATACCATCACCACCACCATAAATGGCTATGGATGTTGCACCCGTATAATAAGACATGCCCATAATCTGCTGGTCAATTTGCATAGCAAGTTCCCGGGTCGGAACAAGGATAATAGCGAGGATAGATTCCCTTGAATTCCGTGCTATTGCATCGAGGATCGGCAACATATAAGCTGCTGTTTTACCTGTACCTGTCTGTGCACAGGCAATCATATCTTTTCCCTCTTTAATAATCGGGATGGTCTGTTCTTGGATCGGCGTAGCCTCCTCAAACATCATACTTTCTAAACCTTCTTCCAAAGCCGGAACAAAGCCAAATTCATCAAATCTCAACGTATTGTTTTTATTGTTGTGCCCTAAATTACTAAATCTAATTCATAAAAGTCTAAAATTAATACCTATAGCTCGTTATCCGCTTTCAAATAGATGCCCAAATAGGATTAATCTTTAACCTTCGACTGCTATCTATTCAAAATCTAATCAATAACCCCTGTTTTCTTTGCAGCTGACACAGCGCTCAAAACGACGTAGCCTAGCAGGCCGGCACATAAAGAAGCGATCAGAACCGCGAACTTGGCCTCTTCAATCAGCATGCTATCATCAAAAGACAGTATCGAGATGAAGATCGACATCGTGAAACCGATTCCCCCCAATAAGCCTACTCCAAAAATCTGTTTCCAGCCAGCCCCTTCCGGTAATTGCGCAATCTTCAACTTCTTCGCAATATAACAGATCAAAAATATACCAATTGATTTACCAGCGATAAGACCAAAGATAATACCAATCCCCAATTTTGAAGTCAAACCACCAATCATTTCCCCATGGATTGGAATAAGCGTATTCGCAAATGCAAACAGCGGAATGATAATAAAATTGACGGGTTTGGTCAATAGATGCTCCAATTTTTCCAGGGGAGATTCTTCCGCATCCGGTGTTGTTGGTAACGTCATAGCCACCAACACGCCAGCTATTGTTGCATGAATTCCCGAGTGGTGAACAAAGTACCAAATAAATAGACCCGGAATAAGGTAAGCCCATATCGCTTTAACGCCCAGTTTATTCAACACGATCAAAAACAGAAAGATGCCTAAAGCAATAAACAAATAGGTCGCATGAATACCATTGCTATAAAAGATCGCAATGACCAAAATGGCAAGTAAGTCATCAACAATGGCCAGAGCAGCCAAAAAGATTTTAAGACTGGCAGGAACCTTATTTCCCAGAAGCGTGATAACAGCTAAAGCAAATGCAATATCCGTCGCCATAGGGATACCCCAGCCGTTTGCCGTATTGGTTCCCTGATTTAATACAAAATAAATGATGGCTGGCAAAAGTGCCCCACCAACCGCAGCCAAAATGGGCAGGATTGCTTTACTTGGCGATGAGAGTTCACCCTCTACAATTTCACGTTTTATCTCGAGCCCCACCAGTAAAAAGAAAATAGCCATCAAACCATCGTTGAGCCACAATAACCACGAATATTTTAAATGAACATGATCGCTCTCAAAGCCTACTTCCTTGTTCAGGAATTCCATTACACTGGCATACAAAGGTGTATTTGCAACGATCAATGCTAGAATAACACAGGAAAAAAGTATAATTCCACCTGCAAAGCTGGATTTTAAGAATTCTCTAAAGACAGTTAAATTGATAAGTTTTGACATGATTTGAATATCTAAAAACGCTTACAAAGGTTCACAAGATACGATTTTTAGGACCATTTACCGAATTCGAGCGACGATATCCCGGGCTATATCCAATGTAGCTACCCTTTTATTTTTCGAACCTAACAAATCAAATGGGAGAAACAGACATTATACATTAAATTTTTATAAAAAGCTTTGTCATTTTTTAATGAAATAATTTGGCTTTGTTGCAAAAAATACTTAGCTTGCTACTATAGTTAATAAACCGTTTATTATGTGCAAGAAGTGGATTTTCATGGTACTTCTTTTCGTGGCAAATTTTACATATGCGCAGACGACAGAGGATAAAACCCAACATTCAGGTTCCCATTACATTATTTTAGCAATCATCGCTATTATTGTCATTGTTTATATATTATACAGGAGGCAAAAGAGGAAATTTAATGAATANNTATTCATTAAATTTCCTCTTTATACCCTTCTCTTTCCTATCGACCTTTCAATGCCTCACATCTTAATCACGAATCGGTTCATTCGTTTGTGCTAATCGTTGCGATCCCGTATTTGCCGGACATGCAATATCGTCTGTTGCATCGTATACAAGCTTCTTGCCATTCAATTTTGTAATCAACTCTTGAGGGACATACACCTGAACTTTGGTAATCGCATAACCACTTGGAAAATAGCGAACATAATAACCATCGGGGTGAAGCGTCCAAATACCACTTGGCACGTCCGTACGAGGTTCAGCCATACCAGCTAAGATTGCATATTGTTCAAAATCAGCGTACGAATAGTTTCCTGAGGAAACGAGCTGCCGAATATTATTTTCCGCTTCAAAGATTGTCTGTACTGCAGGAGGCATTTGGTCTTTTGCCTTTTGGACAACATCGAATGGCAAAACGCCGAGCGCACCACCTTCCAAATGCAAAATTTGTTCAGCTGTAAGCAATTTTAAGGCTGTCTCTTTCACCGGACCCGAATAATCAATAAATTTTGTCTTCGCTATGATCGTCCACAATAGCATCTGTATGTCAGATTGTGCAACTTCCGGGTGCTTTTCAGCACTTTTCAAAATTGCAATGACTACTTCTCTCTTCTTGCCCAATGTAGGTGCATACATATATCCATCACCTTTCGAAGGCGCATAAGTACCTGCTTTCAAGCAATAGCTCTTATTGGTCATTTCAAAATATCCAGCCTCCAATAAGTAACCATCATTGCCATTCTTTTGCAAATTTTCTAAAGGTTTATAAACAGCCGTATTTTGAAAATCGGGCATTTGCTCCCCCTTCCTATTTACATCTTCAAAACTTGTACTAATCGCTTCTGGTTCCTTTAGCAGTTTATCCAAACCCAACATTTTGCTTCCCTTGGAAGCAACGGCTTTGCTTGCCTTATCCAATAGCCCTCCAAATTGAGCCGAGGCTCCTTGGATATTAAATAAAAAAGCAACTGTAAGTATAACGACACCGGTTATTCTATTTCTTTTCATAATTGATTTCATTTCAGCTCTTGTCCACAAAAAAGAAGCCAATTTAAATCACCAACACAATATTTATAATTTATTAATTCCTTGTTTGCACACATTGCCGGATTTCACACGTCATTTCAAGATCCTCTTCATCCTTTGAAATTTCAGACCATACATGTTTTCAAAAGAAGCTAAAAACAGTTGATTTCCCCAACATTACTCTCCGCAATTTCTCCTGAAACTGATCACCGTAAATAGTTAAAAATACAATATTAAAACGTATCTTTGCAGCATGATTAATGTGTCAAATCTCTCCCTTCGTTTTGGTAAACGTGTACTATTCGAAGATGTCAATCTAAAATTCACACCTGGAAACTGTTACGGTATTATTGGCGCTAATGGAGCAGGTAAATCTACTTTCTTAAAAATTATCTCAGGGGAAGTTGATCCTTCGACAGGTTCAGTGGCATTCACGCCAGGCGAACGCATGTCTGTTTTAAGTCAGGATCACTATGCTTTCGACGAGTTTACTGTTCTTGAAACTGTCATGATGGGTAACCAAGAGCTTTACAAAATCATGAAAGAGAAAGATGCCATTTACATGAAAGAGGATTTCTCTGATGCCGACGGCGAACGTGCCGGCGAATTGGAAAGTCTTTTTGCTGAAATGGATGGATGGAATGCCGAATCAAATGCCGCAACTTTATTGAGCAGTTTGGGTATTAAAGAAGAACTACATTATAAGTTGGTTTCTGAAATCGACGGTAACCAAAAAGTGCGCGTACTTTTAGCGCAAGCATTATTCGGTAAACCCGATATTTTGATTCTCGATGAGCCTACCAATGATTTGGATATTAATACCATTGCATGGTTAGAGGATTTTTTAGCGAGTTACGAAGCAATCGTCCTCGTTGTATCCCACGACCGTCACTTCTTGGATGCTGTATGTACGCATACAGTGGATATTGATTTTGGTAAGATGACAATCTATACGGGTAACTACTCATTCTGGTACGAATCTTCTCAATTAGCGTTAAAGCAACGTTCTGATCAAAACAAGAAGATGGAAGATAAAGTAAAAGAACTCCAGGAATTTATCCGTCGGTTCTCTGCCAATGCTTCCAAATCCAAACAGGCTACTTCTCGTAAAAAAGCCTTGGATAAGATCAATATTGACGAGATTAAACCATCCAACCGTAAATATCCTGCCATCATGTTCAATACCATGAATCGTGAACCAGGAGATCAAACGCTACAAGTTGAAGGATTAAGCAAAACGGTCAATGGCGAGGTATTCTTTAAGGATATCACGTTTATGATTAATAAAGGCGATAAAATCGCTGTTCTAGGTCCAAATTCATTGGTTACCACAGCATTTTACGATATTATCACTGGTAGAGACACCGATTTCGGCGGCGAATTCAAATGGGGCGTTACCATCACTCCTGCCGATATGCCGATTGAAAATGCCGCGTTCTTTGAAGGAAAAAGTGATAATTTGGTTGATTGGTTGAGAGAATATACAACTAACCCAGAAGCAGATGAACAGTTTATACGGGGATTTTTGGGGAAAATGTTATTTTCCGGTGAAGAGGTTATGAAGAAAGTATCTGTGCTTTCGGGAGGAGAAAAAATGCGCTGTATGTTCTCCCGTATGATGCTTCAAGGTGCCAACTTCCTGATCTTCGATGAACCAACCAATCACTTGGACTTGGAATCTATCACTGCATTGAACAATGGAATGTCTGATTTTAAAGGATCCATGTTGTTCACATCCCGTGACCACGAATTGACTGAAACTGTTGCCAATAGAATCATCGAATTGACGCCGAAAGGTATCATCGACAAATTGATGACTTACGATGAATACATTAATAGCGATGTAGTGAAAGCACAACGTGAAGAAATGTATAAATAAATAAGATAATTTATCCCAATTTAATAAAGGCTCCATAATTCATTTTATGGGGCTTTTTTGATGTCCATTAAAAAAGCACTGAGGGGTTCAGTGCTAATCGCGATTGATATGAAAGAATTGAGAAAGTTTTTATTTTACTGAACCGACGGTTTGACAATACGCCAGCCTAATTGTAAGGACACTGCACAATGATCGGATAAATCTTGGCCCTTTTCGTTTTGAAAAAGCTTTTTTTGAACCTGATAATTCTTTGCCTCAAATAGCAAATGATGATCGTTGCGATAGTAGATTTTATCAATACCTTCACAATCCTCTGTTAACTCCAACGCCGTTTTCGCTTCAAAGTTCGCTTGATGCGCAGGAATATCACCTTTGTTGCGTAAACTTACCCATGCATCTACCAAACCTAAGTCCTTCTGAAAAGAACCGATGTTATCCAGCTCGTAAGCATAATGTGCATTAAAGTCACCCATAATCAAAAGTGGTCTGCCAGCCGAATACTTTTTGATATAGGCTTTTAGCTGATTTATATTCTTCTGCCGGGCAATCGTTGCATTCTGATCATCCTGCGCTGTAGCATGTACATTATAAACATCAATAAATACTGCCTTGGCCAATTGAATTCGAGCATAAGAAAAGCCTTTAGGCGTCAGACAATCTGCACCATTGCAATCGGTCCAGCTTATTCGCTCAAACTCTACGATCGGATATTTTGAAAGTGTACTCAGCCCGTCCCCAAAAGGTACTCCACCCATATTTGCCGTTCGGTAGCTATGCTTATTTTCGCTGTAAAGAAACTTGTTGTAGTTAAAGTCCTCCTGTACATTGACAATATTAAACGCATTGATCCGATTGCCGATCGACGTAATACTGGAAGACCGCTCGGTTACAGCACTGGAAATCAATTCAGGAAGGCCAGCTATATTGTATGTTAACAAATTTAGCTTTCCGTATGTCGCCTCCGGCATAGCTGCATACACCGAATTACTAAACTTCGGCTGTTGTTTTGGCTTCAACTTAAAACCCAACATAACACCGGCAGACGCACAAATAAATAAGATGACAATCTTTCGAAAACCCTTGGGTCTAATTTTTTTTTCGAACAATAGATCTAATAGCATGGACTGAATATTTTGTTCACTCTAAAGGTACTCCACCAACATTAGCTCTATTATCATATTCAATTAATTCTACTTTTAATAATCATTCACAAATCATTAAAAACTAATAATTTATAAACACTATAATGACAAAAGGTTAATACCTGCATAGCATAGGGGTTACAGCTTTCAACTATTTTTATACAACCCCTAATAAGAATAACATGAGAAAGGTAGCCTTCTTTACAGAGATACTCGTCGAGGATTTTGACGGTGCATCACGGACAATGTTTCAGCTGATAAACCGTATAGACCAGCAGAAATTCAACTATTTCTTTATTTATGGCGGCGGCCCTACGCAATTTCGAAATTTCCATTCTTACAAGGTTCCCACATTCAAAATACCGGTCAATGACGATTATTGTCTCGCTATTCCACAGCTTATTAAAAAGAAACTTGAGCTCGCTTTAGATAAATTTGCTCCCGACATGATCCATATTGCAACTCCTTCCCTTTTAGGTTTTTTTGCATTGAATTATGCCAAACGGAAAGGTATTCCTGTCCTTACAATCTATCATACACACTTCATTTCATACATTGCCTATTATTTCAAAAACATATTACCCTTAGTCAAACCGACTGAACAATGGATGAAAAAAGCAATGAATAACTTTTACAACAAATGTGATATTGTCTATGTACCGACCAAATCCATTCTAAATGAATTACAGCAGATCGGCTTACAACAAGAAGGATTAAAACTGTGGCAAAGAGGAATAGACACAGCTCTGTTTAACCCCCAAAAAAAGAATCTATCTCAACTGCAGACCATCACAAAGAATGACAAACCAACAATCCTTTTTGTCAGTCGTATCGTCTGGGAAAAAAATATTAAAACGCTTATTGAAATCTATCAACAGATACATGCCCAAAACCTCGACTATAATTTCATTGTTGTCGGTGAAGGAACAGCCAAAATAATTGCGATGCAAGAGATGCCTAAAGCTATTTTCTTAGGAAAGAAAAGCCATGATGAGCTCGCAATTTTATATGCTTCGGCCGATGCGTTTGTTTTTCCGTCGGTCTCAGAAACGTATGGAAACGTCGTCGTCGAAGCATTAGCATCCGGACTTCCTTGTGTTATCGCCAACGGCGGAGGCTCGGCCTCCTTGATTCAGCACGGAAAAAATGGATTTAAGTGTCAACCTGAAAATGCGGCTGGATATGTTTACTACCTCAAAAAAATTCTCTCCGACGCAAGCTTAAAAAAGAATCTCGTCATTGAAGGTCTATCCTATGTTGGGCAACTGGATTGGAATAGACTAGCTGGACGCTATTTTAATGACATTGAACTATTGATAGACAAAACACAGGAAGTCGATTTGGCATGGGCAAATTAACAAACCCAAGCCAACTCATCAAAGGTGTTTTTTTACTTTTGATTCTGGCGTCCATCACGATCTTTTTAGCGAAAAGCGATTTAAATGCGTTGAAAAAAGAGCTCTCCTCTGTTGGTTATCGCTTCATCGTTATTTTGTTTACAACTTGCGCGGCCTATTTTTTAGGTACATTAGCTTGGTGGATATGTTTAGGCCCTGCAAAAAAGAAGGTCAATCTGCTCAAACTCTTTGCCGTCCGTCAAATCGGGGAAACCGTTGGACTATTCAATCCCACCAGCATTATCGGTGGCGATTTATTAAAGGCACAATTGATAACCCGTTATGACATTCCTTTAAAAGAAGGATTGAATTCGGTTGCAATATCCCGTATTACTGCCGTACTGTCTCAATTGACACTCTTTTTGATTGCTATGATTTGGTTGATATTTTCTCCTTTAAAAAATGAAATTATACGCTACGCAGGCCCAGTAATTTATATGATCTGTATGTTCTTATTTCTTTTGATGATCTTGATACTTTACTGGTTAATAGCTGCAAAAAGTCCCTCACAAACCAAGGCTTCAACAGCAACACCTTTTGGAAAAGCACAAGCGCATGTTCAGTCACTCCTTTGGAGTGTAAAAGACTTTTATAAACATCAAAATAAGGTTTTTTGGTATTCTTACTTACTTTTTGCACTACATTGGATTATTGGCAGCCTTGAATTCTATTATATTCTAAAATTTTTGGGTGTTTCAGTACAACCAATACATGGTTTAATAGTAGATATGAGCGTCATTGTGCTAAAAAGCATCGGTGCTTTTATTCCAGGACAACTGGGTATTGAAGAAATCGCCAATAAGCTCCTACTCCATATGATCGGTATTACAGGAGGTAGTATTTGGCTCAGTGCTTCATTATTACGTCGCGGCCGACAGCTCACCTGGGTAGCACTGGGTTTTATATTTTATCTATGCATCAAAAGGAAACCAGTACATGTATCCATCTGAAATAGAAATACTATTTGTCAGCCACAAATATCCCCCAAGTGTTGGCGGTATGGAAAAACAAAGCTTTGAACTGATCAATACTGCGGCTCTTTACTTGAAGGTACACACCTTAGTCTATGACAATAGGGAACCTCTTTTAGCCTTCTTCTTCCTACTGAATCGCCGCATTCTAGCCAAAATTAACGATAACCCCGGCATCAAGCTTATCCACTTTAATGATGGATTAATTGCGTCCTTCGCCTCTTTTCACAAAGGATATACCCATTTAAAACGTGCTGTCACGCTTCACGGTCTGGATATCGTTTTTCCACTTCGTTATTTTCAACGTAAGATTATACCGCGGTTTAACACTTTTGATCAGCTTATTGCCGTTAGCCAAGCCACCGCCGACGCCGCACAGTTACGCGGTATCGATCCATCCAAAATCATTGTTATACCCAACGGTGTAGATCCGATACACTGCTCCACTCAAAACAATGAACCAACCTGCGAAAGCAGGCCCTATTTTATCACTTTGGGACGCCCTGTTAAGCGGAAGGGCTTCTCGTGGTTGATGAAACATGTCATCCCCGCGATTCAGGGCGATTTCAAATTACTAATGGTGGGGCCATTCGATCAAAAACCGCAATGGAAAGAACGCCTATTGCAGCTTACACCAAAAAAGATAAATCATTTAATCACCCTATTCCTCGGATTTCCCACCGATCAAGGGGCCATCCGAAAATTACTGAAAGCATACCCCGAAAAAATTGAACATCTTGGAAAAGTTCCATTCGAACAACTGCAAAGCCTCCTGACCAACGCACAGGCCTTTTTGATGCCCAATATTGAAATGGCCGGTGATATGGAAGGCTTTGGGCTCGTCTGCCTAGAAGCTTCCACAGCAGGCACAATTGTTGTTGCCGCCGAATTAGAAGGAATTACAAGCGCCGTTACACACAATTACAATGGGCTTCTCCTGCCAAGCGAAAACCAAAACGCATGGATCGAACAACTTCAAGCCATTTTAGAAGATCCAGTCCACTATAAAAAGCTAAGCCTACAATTTAAACAGAATACCCTAAAACAATATAGCTGGGATATTATGGCCAGATCCTATTGCCAATCATTTGCAGACTTAATTACAGCAGCAGATAAATAATTGAACGTAATACCGCATCAAGTTGACTGCTTCTGTCATCCACGCGGAAAGCTCTTCAAAAGGCATTGTTTATAGAACTTACTTGCTTGCTTGCTTGCTTGCTTGCTTGCTTGCTATACAGATAAAAGATCAATTAAATGATGAAATATGAAACAATAGATGCTTACTTCCAACGACAAGAACTCATACGGATAAATTCAACGTCTTTCAAGACGCAAAACTTTTTTATAGCGAACTGCTAACGGTCGATAAAAAATCAATTGAATCAAAGCGAAACATCCTACCAAAACAAGTCCCAATGGTGAATAAAAAGTTAGACCAATATACAGTAGTAATAAGAATAACCGCAGCATCTCAAGTGGAAAAACCCAGTCTTCATGTTCTAGAAGTCCTCCAATACAAATAACACTACAAAGAATAAATCCCCCGCCAATAACGAGTTGTATCAGTTGCTGATAATTACCATAAAGCAGAAAGAAAAAAAGAAGTGTCATCGTCAACATGGACTGAAAAAAGATATAGCGGCTTAACGCCTGCGCATGAACTTGCGGCTTAGCTCCGGCAAATATGCGCTCTTCCAGTTCTTCGCGAATTTCAGGCTGTATATCGTCAGGCTTACCGAATATAGTCCGCATTTTGTTCCCAAATCCTTTCGCCCGCTTAAATGACAAACCAATTTCAAATAAATAATGAAAATGCTGCCATAGAAAAGTATAGCGGTGAATGGGCTTTGTGAGCCCATAGACACAAGGCTCCTCCTTTTGTTCCGATATAAATGTTCCAAACAGCTTATCCCAAATAATCAGGATATCCCCATAATTCTTATCCAGATAGATTTCGTTGCTGCTATGATGCACCCGATGATGGGAAGGCGTTACAAATAGCCGCTCCAAAATACCCAAATTTCCAACAGTCTGCGTATGGGAGAAAAATGGATACACGCCATGAATCAACAGAATAGCGGTCATCATAAAGGGCGGGAAACCCAAAAGGGGGATAAAAGCCCAAAATAGCGAACGGAAAACGGCTTGAAATATGGTGATCCGGGCCGCCACCGTAAAGTTATAATCTTCACTTTGGTGATGTACAACGTGCGCAGCCCACAATAGGTTTATTTCATGGCTATAGCGATGATACCAATACCAGAGAAAATCTGTAAATAGGAAAAGTATAACCCAGGTCCAAACATTAGCTTCAATCTGAAATATCGCAAAATTTTGATACACCCAAACGAAAAAAAAGTAAAATAAACTAACGGAAAACATATCACACATACGCTCAACGATACCAACATTAAGATTTGAGATCGATTCATCAAAAGAATAAAAACGTTTCTGTTTTTTGAGGCTATACCCATATTCCAACACCATCAGAATTAAAAATAAGGGAATGATAAATGCCAAAAAATTAAGTTTTTCCGTATACATCCATTTGCTATTTTAAAGACAAACAATCTACCTGAGTCGCTATTTGATAAGATTCGTCTTTTATGATGCCAAAAGATAAATTCTTTCAAACTCTTTATTATTAAACAATCAATTTTAAATCAGGTTTTTCAATTTATGGTTTTTCAATTGATCAAAGGTATGCTTGCTCCTGTTTAGACAAGACCAAACGCCAACCTTAAGGACTTTTCTATCGCAAAAGAAAATGCACAAAAAAATCCTCAAAAAGCTAAACACTTTTTGAGGACTTCTGACTGAACGATAACCAGTACTTTACTGACAAGTCACCGTGATACCAGCTTACCGGACTATTTAAATGCTAATGCACACTGGACATATCGATCTGCGTCTTTCCTTGTTTGATCATCAAGACAAAGGGGACACACAGCAAAAATACCACACCCAGATATAAAAACACATCCATGTAGGATAATACAGTAGCCTGTTTCATCACGCTCATATCGAGTATCTGGTGTGCTTTGGCCAAAGCTTCATTGGGCGAAAAACCTTTCGCCTGAAAGCTCATTTGCAATTGCTGCACCCGTTGTTGCACATCAAACTTGCTTGGATCTAAATTAGCCACCAGATCGACGCGATGTTTTTGGCTATCACGGGCAATAAATGTCGTAATTAAGGCTATACCAAACGAACCACCCAGCTGGCGCATCATCCCTGTAAAGGCAGCTCCTTCACCGATTGACTTACCATGTAATGTCGATAGGGAGAGTGTCATGACAGGTACGAACAACAATCCTAAGCCAACTCCACGGAGAATTAGGGGCCAAAACATGTGCTCTGCTCCCGTATCATTGGTCATGAGACTGTACATCCAAAAACAGAAGCCAAAAAAGATACTTAGTCCTACGGCAACCATATATTTTTGGGGAACACCATTTTGGATCATCTTCCCAATAAAAGGCATCATGATACCGGTCATGATTGAACTTGGCAACAATAACAAACCTGCGTCTGTGGCCGTCCATCCCAATATCGACTGTGTATAGATTGGAATAATAAAAGTCGATCCAAACAAGCCGAAACCAAGAATAAAACTCATCACTACACCAACCTGCAAATTCTTATCCTTCAATACCCGCAAGTTAACAATGGGTTTATCATAGACCAATTCCCGCCATATAAAGAACAATAGTCCGAAAACAGACAAGATTGACAAGCCTAAAATCAATGGATCGTCAAACCAATCATCCTGTTGTCCATGTTCCAATACAAACTGAAGGGAACCAATAAACATGATCAAAAAGATCATACCAAACCAATCCACTTCCTTTGCAGATTGCTTTTGGCTATATTTAGGACTGCGCACAAAAGATAAGGTCAACAAGGTCGCAATAATCCCTAACGGCACATTGATATAGAATATATATGGCCAGGAGAAATTATCGATAATATATCCACCTAACGGTGGGCCTAGCGTTGGACCAATAATTACCCCCATACCATAGATAGCCTGAGCCATACTACGTTTTTCCTTCGGGTAACTTTCTGTAATAATGGTCTGCGCTGTTACTAACAACGCTCCCCCGCCCATCCCTTGTATAAAACGAAATGCAACAAGCTCCCAAATATTGGTCGCGTTACCACATAAAAATGAAGATACTGTGAATATGATAATAGACGCAGCAAAGTAATTTCTCCGTCCAAATTGTTGGGACAACCAGCTGGTCATCGGAATCACAATTACGTTGGCGATTGCGTAAGCCGTGATAACCCATGCCACATCTGTCAAGGTCGCCCCCAACGAACCTTTCATGTCGTTCAGAGCCACGTTGACGATGGTTGTATCCACGATTTCCAACAGCGCACAAAGCACCGCTGTAATCGTGATTACAACACGTCGAAAACCATATTCAACCAGACTGTCTTGTTGATTTAAATTTTCCATAGTTATTGAACATGCACATCTACGTCAGCATTCATGCCCGGTCTGAGCAAAGCCACATTTTCTGCTTTATTGTCTTTTGTCAATTTGATTTTTACAGGTAAACGCTGAACAGTCTTCACAAAGTTACCAGTCGCATTATCTGGCGGCAATAAAGAAAAACGCGATCCTGTCGCCGGTGAGAAAGAATTTACTTCACCTTCAAATTCGATATTAGGATAAGCATCCACTTTGATCCCCACCTTTTGACCAGGCTTCATTTTTTCCAATTGCGTCTCTTTAAAGTTGGCTACTACCCATGTTTCAATATTATCGACAATGTAGAATAAAGACTGACCTGGATTGACCATTTGTCCAGGCTGAACCTTAATGTTGGATACCTGACCATCCACAGAAGCCAGTACCGCGGTATAAGAAAGGTTCAATTTAGCCGCCTCAAGCTGTGCATTCGCTCTTTTTATATTCGCCTCAGCAACAGAAGTTTGTTTTGAAGCCACTGTAGTCTTACTGACGATTGCATTACGTTGCGACGCACTGGCATTGCGTTGCTGTTGCAAAATTTCAACCTGCTTGTCGGCTTCCAATTTCGCAGTCAATGCCTGCTCGTACTGCTGTTTCGTAATGGACTGGTTATTGTATAAGTTTTGGTAGCGGATATAATCATTGTTCGCTTGCTTAGCACGAATACGTGCCGCATCGATGCTGCCTAAATTGGATTGAATCGTTGCATCTGAGATCGCCACATTAGCCGAAGACGCAGATACATCTGCCTTTGAAACATCAAAGCTACTTTGAGCTGCTGCCAAGGCTGCTAATGCCTCGTCCACACGAACCTGATAGTCTTGACTCTCAATGGTAAATAACGTATCCCCTTTTTTAACCAAATCATTGTCCTTTACATAGACTTTAGCGATAAAACCACCCACCCGTGGAATGATCGGGCTCATGTTTTTCTCTACCTGCGCATCGTCTGTAGTCTCATGCGCCTGGCCATGCATATATTTATACGCCCCATAAGCCCCTCCGAAGATGACCAATGCAGCCAAAACAATTGTAAATTTTTTATTTGTACCTTTTTTTTCAGGTGCGTTTTCTACTGTATTTTCCATGTCTAGATTAATTGCTATTTAATGTTTAAAGACCCATTTGCTAACAGCAGGTCGTAATATTTTTCAATGGTGTTTGCTTTGCTGATTGCCAGATTGATCTTGCTTTGCAGCTGCTGTACGTCTGCGGTCAACAAGTCGTCGGTATCTGCGATACCATTATCGTACTTATCTTTGGTGATCCGATAATTTTCAACAGCCTGATCCACCGCCTGATGATAGACCACATCCTGCTTTTGTGCCAGCATATAGTTTTCATTGGCCTGTTGAACCTGCACTTTTACCTTGTCATTTAATAATTCAATATGCTCATCAATTTCCTTGATACGGTTTTTTGCCACATTCACTTCTCTTTTATTTTTGTAAAGCGAACCGATATCGTAAGAAACGCCGATGCCAACCATGGCAGCATTCGTCACGGTAACCACCTTTTGAAGACCAAAAGCATTGTATCCAGCTGTTGCAGCAACAGTTGGCATGGCAGCCGCTTTTGTTACTTTCAACTGATCTTCAGCAACCAAACGTTGCGATTCCATCGATTTTAGATCTGAGCGCGAGGTTTTTGCTGCATCATATGATGCTTTTAAGCCCAAATCCACACCTGTGACTTCGCCCAAATTGATCTGATCCAGTTGGGTATCTTCATCAATTTTCAAGAAATTAGCCAATTGATAATTCAGCACCTTGATATTTTTCTGTGCTTCCTGAAGCGAAACCTGATAGTTTGAAAGCTGCAGTTCTGCTTTTAATAAGTCATTACGTGCGATCAAACCATTATCCAACATCGCTTTAAAATCCGAAACACGTTGCTCCGACTGCTTAATATTTTCAGCAATCAACAAATTGGTTTGTTGAGCCTTATAAAGACTCAAATAAAGATTTACTGCACGTATAGCCAATTGTTCTTTGCTCGCTACAGCATTGTATTCCTCGGCTTTCAATACATCCTTTGCAATATCAATGCCGCCCTTAATTCTGCCACCGGTATAGATTGGCATACTCACCGAAGCCTGACCCAACCACAATTGGTTTGCAGCGATATCTGGAGCAGATCCCCCCTCACCTAAAGCCAACTTTAAATTCACATTTGGTGTGGTCATAGCCATGTATTGTCCACTCAATTTTGCATCGGGAAGTTGTTTCGATTTGGCCGTTTCCACCTCGAGCTGCCTACCCAATATCTTGGTGTCGGCAGACTTCGCTTCCACGCTTTGATTTGCGGCCAAGTGAATTATTTCTTCCAAAGTCATGTGCTTGTTGTCCTGTGCCAACAAACCCATGGGACTTAAAAGCAATAAAGCACTCAAATTGGCCAACTTATTTTTCATATGTCAATAAAGCTTTAATTGTTGTCTGTATAAATTCTGTTAAAGTTGTTTCTATATAATTTGCATATTCTTCATCGTTATCGATATGCAACTGATCTTGCAAAAAGCAATGATTCATTTGGAAATTCATAAAAGTTCCCATCATCATCGAATGGATTAAAATTGGATCATATCCACCTTTGAACACCCCCTGTTCTACACCTTCATTGATCACGGAAGAAATAACCTCCAGGTTATGCAATTTGAGCTTCCTGAATGCTTCAGAGATCAGCATCCGCTGTTTTAGTGAACTTTCAATGGTAATGATATGATACAGCTTACGATGCGAATTCATCGATTTAATTGATCGATCTACCATCGCGTCTATTTTGTCCAGCGCATTGTCAATAAGCGCCAACTCATCCACATTGATCATAAAATCAGGAACACGCCACTCAAAAAACGTATCCAGCAACTTGTCCTTTGATCCAAAATAATAGTTGATCATTGCAACATTTACATTCGCTTCGTTGGCAATATCACGCACGGAAGTCCCATCAAACCCTTTTGTTGCAAAAAGACGCTCAGCTGCAAGTAAAATATCAATCTGTTTCTCGTTAAATTCCATTTTAAACCTCGATCTTTTAAAGATACCATCGCATATTCATAGCGATAATAAAAGACGTTCTCGCTAAATGCGCGACAAAGTTAAACAAACGTTTAATTTAAACAAGTGTTTAATTATTAAATTTGTGTAAAAAAAAACACCATTTCTGGTGTTTTTGCTGTTGGATGAGATTAGTTAAGTATCCGGTAGATCATTTCTTTTAAAATCTCTTCACTATTGAAATTGCTCGGCACATTGACACCTTTGGATTTCAAGTCGGTCTCCTTCAACACATTAAGCACATCGAAAGTTTTCCGTCTATTGTAATTCCGTGCAGCAAGCTCGTATTCTTTTAGAAAGAAAGGATGTACCCCCAGTTCTTTTGCCGCGACGGATTTGTCTATCAGATAATGGTATTTGAGAATCTTCGTGAAGTAGGTGGCAATTTGTCCAATAACCATCACCAGTGGATTATTTTTGGGATTGGCGACAAAATAATCGACGATCTGATATGCTTTTAGGGCATTACGTTTAGCCAAAGCAGTATTTAATTCAAAAACATTATAATCTTTGGAAATACCTATATTCCGTTCAACATCTTCCATGCTTATCTCTTGGCTCTTCGGAACATTAAGCATCAGTTTGTCAAGTTCATTGGACACCTTGGACAGGTCATTACCGAGATAATCCGCAATCATCACCGCAGCTTGCGGATGAATGCGCCAGCCCGCATCTTTCACATACGTCCCAATCCAGGGGCCAACCTTATCGTCGTATAGTTTGGCCGCATCAACAACTAGTCCCTTTTTTTCAAAGACTTTATAGACCTTTTTGCGTTTGTCAAATTTCCCATGTTTAAAACAGAACACAAGAATGGTTGTCGGTGTAAGATGCTCCAGGTATTTAGTTAACAGTTCTTCCGTATCCGATTTCCATTTCAGCTCCTGCGCTTCCTTAATAATAATCACCTGATAATCGCTCAACATGGGATACCGTTTTGCTGCATTGACAATGGTAGATATATCAATATCTTTTCCATAGAAAATCGATTGATCAAAACCCTTTTGTGCTTCGTTCAATACCGTCGCTTCCAATGCGTCGGCAATGGTATCAATGAAATAACTCTCCTCCCCTTGCAATAAATACACTGGTTTAAAAGACCTGTTCTTAATATCAGATAAGATCGGATTTATGTTCATATGCAAAAACTATCGATAGTATTTATTTTCCCTGGGCCCAATTAAGCTCTTTACACGCGGCAACTTGTCTAAAGTTGCTATGGAGTACCCGGTCTATTTATTTATTTTTTCACTGCAGATCGGTTGCCCCATTACTTTCCCGCATCCAAACAATCTGCTACAGTCTAAAATGTCCCATGTTATTGCATCTTCACATGGTGTATCTAGTTCGACTATGGACATTTTATAGGAAGCAAAATTACGATTTTAATGGCAATTTAAGCGAGTAACCTCGCCGAATTAACGATTTTATAATTGATTCATGTACGACCATCACTTTAAGCTATTGGTTTAAAGCCATGAACATTTAACACCACAACTTCCACAATTCTGGTCAAGCAATACGGCCACAAAAGCAGACCTGAGGTTTTTTACAAAAAATCATCTTCGTCAGCAAAAAAACACCATATTTCATGCCTGATGAATGTATTTTTTTTGCTAAAATTTTAGTATATTTGTGTATGTTTTCACCGACTCCACTGAACTTACCGCCGTATCAAGCTAAAATATCTAAAAAGAACAATGCGATTTATATATTTGATGAGCTCAGAAAAAAGGATCTGGTATTAACACCGGAAGAATGGGTTAGGCAGCATTGGATCAACTATTTGTCGCTCATGAAAAATTATCCCAAGGCACTGATGCACATCGAAGGCGGTTTGAAATTAAATAACCTGCAGAAACGAAGTGATTTGTTAATTTATAACAGCAGCGGGCATAAGGTGGTCTTAGCCGAATTTAAGGCACCTCATATAAAAATTACACAACAAGTATTTGAGCAAATTGCAAATTATAATACAGTTCACCGTATACCATACCTGCTAGTAAGCAACGGTATGAATCATTATTATTGTAAAATTGATTTTATCAAAAAGTCTTACGAATTTTTGGAAGACCTCCCCAACTACAACGAAATTGACTAAGGAGCTATGCATGAAATAGATAAAAATTAATCCGGAGATTCAGTCTCCCTTAGGTCTTGAACGGGGAGCACCGAAAAAATGTAAAGTAGATGTAAAACATCTTTTCAATTTATTTGATTTTTAAAATATAGTTTTATATTAGTCCTACAGAATAGAAAAAATAAAAAGATGAATATAGATAAAAACGAATTCAGAAAATATGCAGTAAAGCATCACCGTATTGGAAGTCAACATGTTGATAGTTTCATTGCTCGTACAGAGACTAGCATTCCGACAAACCTTACGCCTTACATCGTTGAAGAACGTCAATTGAACGTTGCTCAGATGGATGTATTTTCGCGTTTGATGATGGACCGTATCATATTTTTAGGCAGCGGTATTGATGATCAGGTAGCCAACATTATTCAGGCACAACTCTTGTTCTTACAGTCTACCGACGCACAACGTGATATCCAGATTTACATCAATTCACCGGGTGGAAGCGTGTATGCTGGACTAGGAATCTACGATACCATGCAATATATTACGCCAGATGTAGCAACCATCTGTACCGGTATTGCAGCATCTATGGGCGCTGTTCTTTTAGTTGCTGGTGCAAAAGGCAAACGTGCAGCCTTACGCCACTCACGCGTCATGATTCACCAACCTTCCGGTGGCGCTCAAGGAGTTGCAGCCGATATGGAAATCAACTTACGTGAGATGATGAAATTAAAAGAAGAATTATACACCATTATTTCAGATCATTCTGGACAAACTTACGAATGGGTAGAAAAATCTTCCGATCGCGATTACTGGATGCGGGCTAATGAGGCCAAAGAATTTGGTATGATTGACGAGATTTTACTTCCAAAGAAGGAGATTATTAAATAACAATGGCAAAGAATAACGATAGAGACATTCATTGTTCGTTTTGTGGCATAAGCAAAAATGAAGCCCAGATGCTTATTGCTGGCAACGGTGCGCACATCTGTGACCGTTGTATCCAGCAGGCAGGCGAAATCTTGGCAGAAGAATTAAAACAACGAAAAAGTAAAACTTTACAGACAGCTTTAAAGTTGATCCGTCCTTTGGAGATTAAAACCCACTTGGACCAATATGTCATCGGTCAGGATGATGCCAAAAAAGTAATTTCAGTAGCCGTTTATAATCACTATAAGCGTTTAAATCAGAAAGTGGATAAAGACGAGATCGAAATCGAAAAATCCAATTTGATTATCGTGGGGGAAACAGGCACTGGTAAGACCTTGCTGGCAAAAACTGTCGCCAAGATACTTAATGTACCTTTCTGTATTGTGGATGCTACAGTATTGACCGAAGCAGGTTATGTAGGGGAAGACGTAGAAAGTATATTGACGCGTTTACTGCAAGCGGCAGATTACGATGTGGCTTCCGCTGAGCGTGGTATCATCTACATCGATGAGATTGATAAAATCGCACGTAAAAGCGACAATCCTTCTATTACGAGAGATGTATCGGGTGAAGGTGTGCAGCAAGCTTTACTGAAGATTCTCGAAGGTACAGTTGTCAACGTTCCACCGCAAGGCGGCCGTAAACACCCTGATCAAAAAATGATCGCGGTTAATACAAGCAATATCCTATTCATCTGTGGTGGAGCATTCGACGGTATTCAAAAGAAAATTGCAAACCGTCTGCGTACCCAGACAGTAGGTTATAAAATGAACGAGGACGAAGAGGAAATTGACTTGAACAATTTGTACAAGTATATTACACCGCAAGACTTAAAGAACTTTGGATTAATTCCAGAGCTGATTGGTCGTCTTCCTGTATTAACTTACTTAAACCCGCTGGATAAGGAAACCTTGCTGAGTATTCTGACTGAGCCAAAGAATGCTTTGGTAAAACAATATAAAAAGCTGTTTGAATACGAAGGTATTGAGCTAAAATTTGATCCTGACGTTTATACGTTTATTGTTGATAAAGCTGACGAATTTAAACTTGGAGCCAGAGGCCTACGCAGTATATGCGAAGCCATTATGCTGGATGCCATGTTTGAAATTCCGTCAACGAAAGAGCAGACGGGACAGAAAGCATTGGAAATCACGCTAGACTATGCGAAGAAGAAATTCGAAAAGTCTGATTTAAAAAAGCTTAAAGTTGCTTAAAAAAATCCCGTTCGCTGAACGGGATTTTTTTTTAGAAAAGAATTAAAAATCTTATATTACAATAATAACATAGCCATAACGGAATGTTGACAGGAAGATAAGAGATTCAAGAAATTAAATTTAATGACTATGACAACAAAGAAAAGTGCAAAGAATACCGTAAATAGTCCGATCACACCAGGTTTAAAAACCAAAGAAGAAATCGTGAACAACTGGCTTCCCCGTTATACCGGAAGACCTTTGGAAGAGTTCGGGGAATATATCCTTTTAACGAACTTTTCGAAATATATACACCTATTTTCTGAAATGCATGATAATGCGCCTATTTATGGAGAAGATAAACCGATGCAATCCGTCACTGCCGGAGGCATCACCATTATCAATTTCGGGATGGGAAGTCCAATGGCCGCAACCATTATGGATTTATTATCAGCAATTGCACCAAAAGCAGTGCTATTTTTGGGTAAAACCGGTGGAATCAAGAAAAAAATTCCTGTAGGCGAATTGATTCTTCCAATAGCCGCTATCCGCGGTGAGGGAACTTCCAATGACTACTTTCCACCCGAAGTACCTTCATTACCCGCCTTCGCCATGCAAAAGGCCATATCCACGACAATCCGGGATCACCAACGTGACTACTGGACAGGAACGGTATACACCACCAATAGACGAGTTTGGGAACATGATAAAGCCTTCAAAAAGTATTTAAAATCAATCCGTGCCATGTGCGTGGATATGGAAACCGCAACGATATTCAGTGTCGGATTTGCCAATAAGATTCCAACAGGTGCTCTGTTGCTGGTTTCGGATCAACCAATGGTACCCGAAGGAGTCAAAACGTCTGTCAGTGATGTAACAGTTACAGCAAAATATGTAGAAGCACATATCAGCATAGGTATTGATGCTTTAAAACAGCTTATCAATAACGGATTGACCGTGAAGCACCTTAAATTTTAAGCTGTATTTCAACCAACATCATATTTTCCCTTTCTAGGAAAATATGATGTATCCCTCTCCATAAAACCATAACTATCAAACCCTTAAAACTATTAACTATTATTTTTGATTAATAATTGAACGGTTATTAACTAAAATTTGAGGTGTTAACAAATGTTAATCTTCACAATAATTAAACGATTTGTCGTTTATATTGTAATATTCATATTACTCAACACATATATCGTAAAAATTAATCAAGCATTGTGAAGAAAAAAACATTATCTTTTTTTAACGTAACCTTTTTGATTTGTTCAGCCTTAGCCACACAGGTAAGTTGTTCTTCAAGTTCTTCAAAAGAAAATAAAACTAAAGAAAAAAACGTAGCCTTGCCAGTCTATACCGTCACTAAATCTGATGCCACCACCATCAAGGATTATTTGGGAACCATAGAAGGTAAAGTTAACGTGGAGGTCCGCCCACAGGTCGAAGGGCTGCTTCTGGAAATTTATATCGATGAAGGCTCATTTGTTCAAAAAGGCCAGAAACTGTTCAAGGTAGACCCTTCTACTTACCAAGAAAATCTCAATAACATGGTTGCTACGGAGCAAGTCGCCAAAGCCAAACTTAAAAATGCACAGCTCGAAGTCGACCGGTTGAAACCGTTGGTTCAAAACGACGTTATCTCCGATGTCAGACTGGCGTCGGCAAAATCAGATTATCAAGTAGCCAAGGCAACGTTGGACCAGGCCATCGCAGCCGTACGTTCAGCGCAGATCAGCAAAGATTTTACAGTGATCACCGCTCCGGTAAGTGGTTACATTGGCCGCATTCCAAAGCGTATTGGAAATTTGGTATCAAAAGGCGATAAAGAACCCCTTACCTATCTTTCAGACATCCAGGAAGTGTATGTATATTTCTCCATGAATGAATCTGACTTTCTTTATTTTTCCAAAGCACAGGCAAAAAAAGATAGCTTGGAAGGGAAAAAATACAACCAGAATCAAAAGCTCGTATTTCCAGAAGTTACTTTAGTCCTCGCAGATGGTGAGGAATATTCAAAAAAAGGTATTGTCGACGCCGTCAATGGCCAGATTAACCGAACTACGGGAGCAATCTCTTTGCGCGCCACTTTCCAAAACCACGACAACATACTTCGATCCGGAAGTAGCGGCACCCTTAAGATTGCCGAAGTAAAAAAAGACGTTCTTCAAATTCCGCAGATAGCCGTCAATGAATTGCAGGATAAAACCTTTGTCTATATACTGGACCAAAACAATAAGGCGCAAAAACGAAATATCCAACTGATGGGCAAAAGTAAAAACAATTATATCGTCTATTCAGGCCTCAAGGAAAACGATCGCGTTATTACCAGCGGATTTGACAAATTAACCGACGGTTCACCAGTGACCCCGATTTTACAGAAATAATTATCGATCATTTTTGCATACTACCCGGTGCCAGGCATACTGTGCGCCAAAAGTAGCGTGTTTAAAATTCTATGTATATGCTAAAAACATTTATAAATAGGCCTGTATTAGCTACGGTGGTTTCTATTATCCTGGTTATCTTAGGCTTAGTGGGCCTAAAACTCCTGCCTGTCTCGCGCTTTCCAGAAATTGCCCCACCAAGTGTGCTTGTTTCACTAAGTTATCCCGGTGCTAATGCGGAAACCGTAGCAAAAAGTGTTTTGCTGCCTATCGAAGAAGCCATCAATGGTGTAGAGGATATGACCTATATCAAGTCGTCTGCCTCCAATTCAGGATCGGGAAGTGTATCGGTGTACTTTAAGACAGGTACCAATCCTGATATTGCTTCGGTCAACGTACAGACACGGATTTCCAAAGCAATCAGTTCCATTCCTGCCGAAGTAAATGAAGCCGGCATCACGGTCATGCCTCGGCAAACCGGTGTCATCATGACCATCAATCTCTACTCCGATCACCAGGATAGCGCCTACGATGAAACCTTTCTCCAGGCTTATGCACAGATTAACCTGATGCGACCTTTGCTGCGTGTCGATGGCGTAGCTCAAGTTTCCCGTTTGGGGGCCAGGGATTATGCGATGCGCCTTTGGCTGAACCCAGAAAAACTAGCCCTTTATAACCTCGTTCCACAAGATGTTATGAATGCTATAAAAGATCAAAACTTTGAGATTGCCCCAGGCAAATTTGGAGAAACCTCGGATGAAGCTTTCGAAACAGTGATCCGTCATAAGGGGCGTTTCACCACACCGGAGGAATTCCAGAGTATTGTGATCAAAACCAACACCGACGGTTCAGTGCTCTATTTAAAAGATGTGGCCCGGGTAGAATTCGGAGCTACAAATTTAAGCAGCGACAACAAGGTGAATGGCCATCCCGGTCTTACACTCAACTTAACACAGACCAGTGGTTCCAACGCCCATGACATCGATATTGCTGTCAGAAAGGTTCTTGAAGAACAATCAAAAACATTTCCAAAAGGCCTACACTATGAGGTGACCTATTCAGTACGTGATCAGATCGACGAATCGATCAACCAAGTGGAGCACACCCTTTTTGAGGCGTTTATCCTGGTATTTATTATTGTCTTTATCTTCCTGCAAGATTTTCGATCCACCCTGATTCCGGCAATTGTAATCCCAGTTTCCTTGGTGGGAACCTTCTTTTTTCTGCAGCTTTTTGGATTTTCGCTCAATGTCCTCACGATGTTTGCCCTGGTGTTGGCTATTGGAATCGTAGTGGATGACGCCATTGTCGTCGTCGAAGCTATCCATGAAAAAATGCACAGCACAGGATTGAAACCCAGAGCCGCAACATTGTCGACGATGTCCGAAATTACGGGAGCCATCCTGTCAATAACCATGGTCATGGCTGCTGTATTTTTGCCTGTAGGATTTATGGAAGGGCCAGCAGGTATTTTCTATCGCCAATTTGCTTATACCTTGGCAACGGCGATTCTGATTTCAGCACTCAATGCCTTAACTTTAAGTCCAGCCTTATGTGCTCTCCTACTGAAAGCCCCGAAACAGCATACCAATCAAGAAAGCAGCAAAATCAATCAATTTAAAGATCGTTTCTTTAAAGCATTCAATACGTCTTTTGATCGGCTGACGGCCCGTTATGTCGCTATTGTAGAAACACTGATCAAGAATAAAAAAATAGCCTGGGCAGGCTTAATTTTAATTACAGCACTTGGCATCGTGTTCATGATTAAAACACCCAAAAGTTTTATTCCTACCGAAGATGATGGCTTTATTACATATAACATTGCCCTCCCTCCCGGCGCTTCATTGAGTCGGACTACTGAGGTTCTTCATCGTGCCGATAGTATTTTAAAGAAAAGACAGGACATCAATGGCATGACAACAGTCTCTGGTTTTAATGCCCTGGACGGAAGTTCGAGCCCGGCATTTGCTGCTGGTTACATTACCTTAAAACCACATGCCAAACGCGAGCACATCAAAAACATTAATGCGTTTATGGATACCATTAGGCATGATCTATCCCAGATCAATGAAGCAACGTTTACGGTGTTCCCCCGACCTACCGTACAGGGTTTTGGAGACTTTGCCGGCATTGAAATGGTTCTTCAGGATCGGATGGGTGGTGACATTCGGGATTTCAACACCATTGCAGATACCTTTATTAACCAGCTCAATACGCTGCCTGAAATTCGCAGCGCCTACACAAGCTTTAAATCAAACTTCCCTCAATATGAAGTAAATATCGATGCCGTAAAGGCAAAATCGCTGGGCGTCGAAATCAAAGATCTTATGTCTACAATACGGTCTTATTTTGCACGTGTACAGGCGAGTGATTTTAACCGGTTTGGTCGCCAATACCGCGTTTATGTTCAATCGGATTTCGACTTCCGGAAGGATCCCGAATCCTTCAATTCTATTTTTGTGCGGAATAGTAAAGGCGAAATGGTTCCTATTAACACCATATTAACTTTAGAAAAGACGGTGGGTCCGGAAACTATTACACGCTACAATCTGTACAACGCGATAGCGGTTAATATTACGCCAGCGGAAGGCTACAGTACTGATGATGCCATGCAGGCAATCCAAAAATTGGCCGACAATAAACTTCCGGGTAATTACGGTTTTGAATGGACGGGCATGAGCTATGAAGAAAGTCAGTCCGGTTCGCAGACGATCTTGATTTTTGCGCTTAGTATCCTATTCGTCTACTTCCTGCTTTCGGCTCAATACGAAAGCTATATCCTTCCTTGGGCAGTACTATTGTCCATACCAGTCGGCCTGATCGGCGTTTTTACCGTGATCAACCTGGTGGGACTTCAAAACAATATTTATGTGCAAGTCGGACTCATTATGCTCATTGGCCTCTTGGCCAAAAATGCGATTCTAAGCTGCGCCCGTTTGTTTA
>NZ_DLAV01000039.1:614690-633252 GCF_002494055.1 Sphingobacterium sp. UBA7038 | reverse complement strand
GTATTGGGGTAGTATGATACTACCTTGGAAAAAAACAATTATTATAATGAATTATCGAAGGCAATAGAGACTGATAGTAAAAAATTCCGAGCAATCAAAAACAGGTTTTCAGATAGCCTAAGTTTAGCTCTAAAAAGAGTGCAATGGAACTTTAAAACAGCTATCCCAATGTATTACCCTTCGAACGATAAAATGTCATTGCTGTTACCGCTTTCTTTAATTGATGATGATATTATTGATTTAGCGTTGGTTACAGAAAAAACGCCATCGGGTAATTATTTAGGCCACACCATTTTACCTCTAGATTGGGCCTACAGCAATGCGCGCTTGATTACTCGCCCCGATAGTGATTGGCTTGTTGCAGAACAAATTGAAGTCGATAAGTCCAGTACCATTGACGATGATGAAGTTCCAAATACAACTATTGAAGATCTTGACGATGAAGAATAAACTAATAAAAATACTTTATGTATTTCTAATCAAAAAAATAACTAACGCCTCCCTCAACTTTTATTGAAATACAAAATATTATTCAAATAAAATAACCTACAACTACAATAAGGAAATATTTCCTTATTGTAGTATAGTTATTTGGGCATTTTTTTCAGTACAAAAAAAATAGATAAGTAAAATCTTCAGAGACTTTTCGGGTTTAATTGATAATTTTCTAAAAAACATAACCCAAAGTCTTTCGGCCTAATTTGAGTCAGATCTCCGCCGTCTCGGACATTTTACTCCGTACAAAATTCTAAATAGACAACACCATCCTCGAATTGTAATAGCGAACGATCATACTGTTTGGCAAAAGCTTTTCAATGTATATTGAATTCATTCGAACTGTTTCAGCAAGTTTAGGCTTTTGTCCATGCAACAACAGTAGTCCCATTTCTACTCATTACTGGTTTAATCAGTCCTTGGTCTCTTAACTTATAAAAAATCGCTTTCATCTTGTTTTCTGATTTTATACCCGTCAATTCCCTAGCTTGCCTATTCTTTACCTTTTCAGAATTATTTAGGAACTCAATTATCGTTTCTTCTGGTGAGGCAATTGGTGAGTGTGCAATGGTTACTTTTACATAGTTTCCATCAACCTTTAAAATTGGTTCTTTTAATCTCCAATCTTTCATTTTCTGAAAGGCTGTATTTAAACCTTCTCCCATATCCTTATTAGGCGGATTTCTGTACCGATTTAAAGTTCTAACAATTTTAGTATTTCTAGAATATCGAGATTCCAAAATATTTTCTTCTGTAACATAGCCTGGAAGTTTCCCGGGGCTATTAATTTCAATTCTATTGTTAAAAATTAAAATGTGGACGTCATCTGAGATTGAATAGTCTCTATGAATTACAGCGTTAACCAATATTTCCCAAATTGTTTCCTCAGGATATTTAACAGTGTCAAGTCCTTTGGGTGTCCATATCTTAACATTAGACATCAGCGATGTAATGGTTTCCGATGCGTTATGAATTTGCTCATAAAGGCTCCCTTCAATATTTACTTGCTCCTTAAGATGCTCTCGTTCTGGTGTTTTTTCTGCTGTATCATATCGAGTAATTTTTATACCACATTTTCGAGGCAAAATTGCAACAGGATTATCATTAAATAATAAAAGTCCTGACATTTTAGGTTCATATGAATTTCTATCAACCAAGTTTTGATTTACAGTGAAATCAATTGGGTCCGATTGAGGTGAATAGTCAAGAAGAAAACGTTTTATCTCTTTTGATTCAAATATATCCTCTGCTGTTGCGTCTCTATAAACTAAGTCTTCGTATGATGTTTCACCTTTGGCGAAGGATAATTCCTGTATTTTTTGTGGATCTTTTATAGGAAGAGATTGTGCCGAAACCCTAATATACACCGTATTGTCTGCTGTATTGTGGACTTTTTCACTTTTTTCAACAGTAATTTGGAGAGAGTAAGTGTTGTCTATGACACTTTGAAGAAATGTAGCAACGTACGGAATAGATGGTCTAATTTCCATTAAATTTTGAAAAACAAAATTAAATTCTTCCTTTGACTTAAAACCGCTCCATCTATTGGAAGGAGAGGATTCATCTTTATCATCCTTTATCCCGACAATAAAATCGCCGCCATCAGCATTTGCAAATGCACAAGCTATTTTTTGTATCTTTTTTCCGTCGATTTCTTTAGCTTTTCGATCATAAAAATGGCCTTCTTGCCTAGATGATAAATCTATAATTTCACTACTTTGAATTGTCTTTTCTTTCATTCTATTATTTAATGGCTTTTTTACTAGTGGTTCTGTAACTTGTAAAATTTGTTCTACAAATTTGGAGAGAATTTCGTTCTAACAGCTTAGTAATATATTCCAATGGTATTGAATAAATTTACAAAAAAAAGTCAATATTCGAGAATTGACTGTGCTATAAATAAGTAGTGGAGATCAACAATAAAAGATCGGGGGCGGAATTTTATAAAAACACCCCCACTACTAGAAAAATGAACAAATAATTGCTTTGATTTGGAAGAGAATACAATATTGCGTGTTAGGTTTGAAAAAAATAGCATGAGACTCACTTTTACTAACACAGGGGTAATTTCGTAGCAGTATTACGATTCTGCTACTTATCAAATTTGAATTGACTGGCAGCGTACTCAATATACTTTTTGCGCACATTTCCTGCAGCTGGTCTTCGAACTTTTCAGTGAAGATTTCTGAATATGATCGTATTAATATGTAATTTATTTTTAACCCTCTAAATAAGGTAAAAGAGCTTTAGCAATCAATTCTCCCATCAATGGAGGCACAGCATTACCAATTTGTTTAAAGGCAGCAGTACGGTTAGCCCCCTCCTTAACACCTTCAAAATAAAAATCGTCAGGAAAAGATTGCAAACGTGCTGCTTCACGAACCGAAATAGAGCGGTTTTGTTCAATATCAGGATGGATATAGTAATGTCCATCCTTTGCTATATGGGCTACGATGGTCTGTGCCGCAGTCAGATCGTCAGCAACGACTTTAAAACGATCCGTAAAAGAAGTTCGGTTATTATGAGTTTTTAAATGGTCTGCCAGATCGTTGTAATTTAAACGCTCCCGATCTTTAAGCCATTTTTGAACAGCAATACGATAAATTTCTTTATCCTGCTCGTTATGTGGTCTAGCAATATGTTGGGTCAAAACATCAATCCCATTACGGATATGGCTGTCTTTTAAATATTGATAATCATTTGAATCATAACCAACGTACTTATCTACCCCCTCACCAGCATTTAAGAATGGTAGGTCGGCAAATATATCTGACACCAACCCATGAATACCGGACTGATAATTGTCCAGATCAGGTAAACTAGGAACAAAATCCTGTCTCCAACCTATGATAATCAGTCGACGGCGCTGCTGAAGAACACCAAAATTTTCAGCCTTAACTGTAAAGATCTTTATACTATATCCCTTTTTGTTGAAGAGACGCTCCATATTAGCTAGGTATGCGCCCTTCCCTGCCGATTTCAACCCCAAAACATTCTCGAAAACAAACATCTTAGGCTTATAGCGTTCTAGGTAGTTTGCATATTGCACATACAAAAAATTACGTGGATCTTTTCGCATACCATGTTCAGAACGAGCTCTACCGACTAAAGAATAAGCCTGGCATGGTGGCCCCCCTATAATGAGATCAACTTCTTTATCCTGTGGCAGGTTACGCTCAATTCTATCAAAAATTACAGGATTGTTCTCCTCACCTATTCCCAAATGGATAACACTTTCTAGTATTTCTTTTGGAATATCCATATGGTGGTATAGAGTAGAGCGATCAATTTCTCCCTTTAAATACTTAATATAAGTATCAAACTTACCATTGTCTTTTAAATAATGGTAAGCAGCACGTGTCTTCAAACTATAACATGCAGCTTTATCAATCTCGACGTGGGCAATAGGATTAAATCCTGCCCGAACAAAGCCTTCAGACAAACCACCTGCTCCTGCAAAAAGATCAATAAAATTTAATGTTTTAGCCAAAATATGCTTGTAATTTGCAACAAAAATATAAACAAATTGTTTGAATAACAAAAGTATCTGTATGTCACTGATAGTGAAATCATCTAAAAACTATGCGGTATGAATATCGCGCATTTTTGTCAAAAAGACGGCTGCCTGAGAATTATCAAAGATAAAGCCTATGAACTCTCCCTCTACTTTTACAAGAAGAAAAAAATCTTTACTCCTAAGCTTTCTGTTTAAACAGGTTATCCTAAACTCGTCCTTTCTTCTCCCCTTACCATAGTATATGAATTTACAATGATTCTCAAAATTTGTATCAAACCACCTAATAATAATATCACTGTGTACATTTTCTCCCTTTTTAAATGATTTTGTGAAAAGAAGCCTACCATCAGCTTTATTAATATATATACCACTTTGATGGGAACCATTTTCGCCCGTATCGTTCGGCGTCAAATATTTACAGATATACTCTGGATTTTCTTTTATGCATTCTAATGCTTTAAAAACCATATCTCTCATATTTATATCTATTCTAATCTTGGTTAATATTTAGGATTTCATTTAGATTATCTCTGATGTATTACTGTTAATTACAAAAACAATATTAAAAAAAGAGTCCGGTCGTAAGGAACATAACTGAACTCCGCATTGTCTATTTTACACGCTTAATGGCACAGTCAATTCGAAAAACTCACTATCATTCAATAATTCCACATCAAAGCAAGGAATGATATCGTTTAATGTATTGTTAATACATTAAACGATATTAAACTATTTGTAGTAACACCCTCCCAATAAAACAATGTATCTTCCCATAAGGATTTTTTTATATCCTACAAGTTCCGGTAAATATTAAAGCTTAAAAAAACCTATTTCTCTTTCAAACGTTCCTATTATGGTTGTTCGATCTAATATCATATTATACTCTTCACAACTTGTTTCAGGTACGATACAGCAATTGTGGCAAGCAGCTCCATTTACATTATCGGGGCCCTGTCCTACTGAATTACCTATTTCTGAACAAACTGGATCTCCAGAACACCACCTAGCATCCTCAATGGCGTCTTTAATTATTTTCCCTAAGTTTTCAGCTTTTCCTTGTCTAACTAGTCCACCTAATGAACCTTCAGAATCTCCAGATGACGTATAGATAAGAATTCCATTCATTCGGTTTTCATCTCCATTTTTAAAATAAATTCTCTCTCGTAGAGAAGATGAACCATAACCACAATAGAAACATAGTCGCTTTATAAGTAAATGCGCAAAGGTATGCAGGAGAATGAAAGCAGGGTTAAGCTCTCTCTGTTCAGCATTTGGCCTACGCTTTAATAGCGCATTAGTATATCTATTGCTTACTTCATTAAAAAAAGAACCATAAGAATCTAACCATTGATCGATCTTGTCATCTCTAAATTTAAGGAATATACCTTCGCCATACACTTCTATCGCAGGTAGCCACTTAATTTCTTTACTTGAAAGATTACTCATCGCAAGTGTATTTCCTGGATTGATACGTGAGAAGCTTCTGAAAACTCTAGTTTCTTTCAATTTCTCTATCAAGACTACACACTCAAAGTATTCTTTTAAAAAATCGGATTCCAAATAATCCTCAAATGTTTTTAAAACTGCTTTAAATGCAGAGTTTTCTGAGTCTCGCCCATTTAGAATATATCTATACTCTTCGATTCGTAGTTCACTAACTGATTCAGGAGTTTTTTCAATATTATCTATGTCATTAGCCAATTCAGCAATTACATCCTCAATTAAAGACATAGGTTCTTTTACAAACATATTCTTAAGCATCTGACCTTGATCGAGCTCATATAATTTCTTCAAAGTTGACTTACCACCATGTTTTTCAAAAAATCTCACAACTAATTCACGAGATTCTATAGAGGCCTCTGGAAGGTAAAGTGCAGATACAATATCTGCATAGTGAACATTTGAACCTCCCCGGATTAAAACTTGAAGATGCTGATGACAAGGTTCTACTCCATTCACACCATCAATCCCGAGCCAAGGTCGATGTCCTTTACAATATTGACCTGTTGGGTTACGATGGTCTACCCCTTCTTCAGAATAACCATATTCATCTTCTTCTAAGCCAATTCGAGCCAACGCACTATCCAAAACTACACCTTCTTTTTTTCTAATATTCATCAGTCCAGTCAGTGTCCTACTTTTACCACAGGAACATTTTATAAGAATACTGCCAAGATCCCCAGCGCCAGAAAGAGAGTGATAGGATAAATTATGATCTATGTTATCTTTAGGAATAAATCCATTATGAACCCATTCCCTAAATGGCACATCTTGAATATGACCTTCGGAACATGCTGCAATGAATCGAACAGGTATCATTTTAAACTTCGGTTTCCCTTTAACAGAACACGCTAAACACTCCACCTTCTTATCTGCAAGTGTCAACTCCACTTCACGCATTGTACCACATTTTGTATTGATACAATAATGCCATCTTGGGAACCTAATAGCTGGAATTGTTAATTTTTTATTTTTTGAGCCAGAAGAACTATAGACAAAGGGTTTTACAAAATAGTCAACTCCCAAAAGCTTTTGCAAACGAGGTTCTATTATCCTTAAACTAATTTCATCAATACTATCTTTTCCTGCTTGTATTTTTCTTTGCTCTATGACTTCATCCCATTGGTTCAAACCACAAACCATTAATGAGACCTCTTGAGGGAAGTTAACTATTTGTCCGATTCCGAAAGGAGAAAGTATTTGACTACTTCTTAAGCTTTTATTTGCCATCTTGATTACCATTTGAATATATACTCAAAACTGACTCCGTATCAACTCCTCGCATTGAAGTCGGTGTTGCTAATGAGCGATTATTTAGAATTATATCTTCCTTCACTTCTGCGCTACTGGCATACATAAGAGGATAAAACTCATCTTTATTTAAAATTTCAAAATTTGCAGCGTCACCATAAGATTGAAATCCTTTTCTCCAAAATTTAATTCTACTATCGATTAGGCTTTCGGTATTATTTAATTCATTTCTATCAACAATTTCGCATTTTTTCTTAATAATATTAGAAACTATTACAATCAAATCTTCAAATTCTTTATTGATAATTGGTGAGTCTTTTATTTCTCCACTAGAAAAATACCTAACCATCCCAATTAAAATGGCATGCAACCCTCTTTCTCTTGCATTTACTGAAAATGGAGTAACTGATGTTGGTTCCACATTTGAGTAGATTCGGCTATGATATCCTTGAAATTGTTCATAATGCGACTTATCTCTTGGCTTGGTAGGACTATACAATGTAAAAATAATTCCAGGTCCCGTTTGTAAATCTCTACCAACTCTTGAACTTGCTTGAATATATTCTGCTGTCGTTTTGGGCTGGCCATGGATGAACATTAATCCTAATCGCGAAATGTCAACTCCAGTCGCAACCATATTAGTTGCTAAACAAATATCTAAGGCTTGAATTTTATCTCGAACAAATGATGTTTCTAATTTTTTTAAAGTGGAGGGAATGTCAGACGAGCTGATTCTACTTGTTAATTCTTCTATTCGATTAATGTACCTTCTCTCTTGATGGCGTTTTAAATCTCTACTTTGAAGCTGTCCTAACCGTTCTCTAATATCTCCGTATACAAGTGAAGAAGCACCTCCCAACTCTCGAATGCTATTAAAATAACCTAAAAGTGTCCAGTAATAATCAATTTCTCCTTCTTTTATATCTCCCCTAACCGACACCTCTTTAACAGACTGTAAAACAATAGCATACATCCTTACTATTGCCGTTTGCATGGAAGGAAATCCATTGGCTAATATTCCAACATACCTTCTACCAGGATACTTTTGTAGGCCATTATCATCCTTTTCAAATAAGGACTTCTCTTCGGAAAACCATGTATCTCCAAAGGACAGTCCTTGAGCAGGAAAAATATTTAGCTGTGCTCTGGAAGAAATACCATACAAACTTCGAACTTGTTCATAAGAACGACTAATAGTCGCTGAAGAAGCTACTATTTTTGGTGATACAAAATCAATATTGTTGACGGTAATAAATGGCGGTATTTCCATCTTGTAATTATTGCAAAGTGTCTGAATCATAACTTCATACAACCCAACCATGGTTCCAAGCGGCCCTGCAATTAAATGAAGTTCATCTTGGATAATCAATTCCGGAGGTATTATTCTATTCCAACCTTTTTCTCCATTTCTAAATCCAAATAAACTACCAGCTTCTTTCCTCCATGGTATCATAGCAAATTTATCGACTGTCCCTAGCAAAACTGTCGGCGGCTTCTCATAAATTAAATCATCTACCACTTGTAAGGGAAGTGGTTCGTTAAAATATTCGCAATATTTATTTTCACATTTAAAACCTACTTTACCATTGTTCCCATCATCAGCATACAAACCTTTTATTTTTTCTCCGTTTTTTATAGGTTCATCAACTTTACCTATTTGGGAACCACAGCAAGGACATTTCATGACAACAAAGTTATAATCAGCTTTCATTTCTTTCTGCAAACTCTTTAACTGAGACCTTGCTTGGTCTAGCTTATTGGGAGTTGTATCCCCACCTACCCAGAGTCCAATAGAGATGGACTCAGATCCTAGATCCAATAAGTTCTCTTTTCTTATTAGATCACAGGCACATATTAAAGATGAAGCTCTTTCGTATTGTTGGGTCGTTAACAATCGTAAAGTATAACGCATTAAAACGGCTGTACCACCATATAAATCTTCATTAAAATCTTCCTTTATTTTAATTCTTCTATTAAAGATACTAAAAGCGGTTAGCCCTAGATAAGCTTCTGTCTTACCTCCTCCTGTTGGGAACCAGATCAAATCAACAATACCTCGTTCTTTTGATTCGGGATTCACCATTGATTCAATATTCATTAATACAAATGCCAGTTGAAAAGGCCTCCACCTTCCATTGAATTCACTCTTATTATGAAATGTTTTTAAATCTTGAAAAATGTGTTCTTTTGTCGCTCCATCAATGCCTTCTAATTTTAAGTGCGCATGCTCTCCTTTTTCAGCTCTAACCCATTTACGAATTCTCGTTTTTGATCTTTGTTGTTGCCAAAGCATTGCCCTATTCATCCATCTGAAACATAATACAACGTCAGAGTTAGTATCTGATTCGAGTAGAATTTGTATCCCCGTTTTAATCCGATCCAGTGAGTTTTGACATTTTTTTATATTTGACAGCGCAATACCCTTAAATCTATCTAGTCCTTCTGCTTCTAATTCAATCTGGCTAATCCATTTTTGATATTCATTTTGTAAGACTAATAACCCTTTCTTAGCTTCATCCCAATTGCCTAAATCAGACATTTCTAACATGCTTAAATGCACATGTGAAGTAGGAGCTACTTGAGGTAAATCATAGACAGGAATAATACTTGTACTAATCCTATTCACTACTTCATAACCTGATTCGGGGCATATCATAGTATTCCAGACTACCGAAGCTCCATGACCGATAGAGAAAACTCTTTTTTTCCTATATAATAAATTCAACTCTGCTTCTTCATCGGTATCAGAAATTGAATTCCTTTCTTTATATGGAGCTATCAAGTGATTATTTTCCGTTGAAAGAACCAGCTTATTTTGATAAAGAATATTATTAGAATCTATCGAATCAACAGTTTGTGCTATTAAATTATTGATCAAAACAAATGTATAAATCCGATATCCTTCTTTCTGATCATTCTCTGTAGATCTGTCAAAAACTTTCAAACTTAACCATGGTTTATCTTTATTTGTTCTTTTTATTACAAACTGACTGCTTTTATTCCCATCCAATATCATCGATTTAATTGAAAGCTCTATAGATTCCCAAATTATTGGACGTCTTATCCAATATTCAGAATTACTGACAACACCATCTTTATTTTCAACAACAGAAATGCTTCCATCTTCATTTCGTTTCAGCTTTGCTTTTTTTGAATTACCCTTCTCATAGAATGCCGAAGTAACATGAAGCTTTACAAGATCATTTTCACAATTAGCATTAAAACGCACGGTAAATCCCATAGCCGAAGGAAAATATTGATTGGCTAACCCAACAGGTTCTTCATCTATAGCAGTGTCGCCCATTGTAGCCTCCGCCCTTTGACCTTCAATTTCTTTGGTATTTAAATCATCCTGTTCGTCTTTTTCTTCTCGATCTTCTCCTGTATCGAATTCCTCTGTATATTCTGACTGTTGTGGATAAAGCATACCAGCGCCATACCTTGATTTTGGTGAACCATGAACACTAGCTAATAATATCTCTTCGCCAGATTCTTCGTCGAGATAATTGGGATTATTTAGTGGTCCAACAATTTCTTTCTCTACTGCATATAAAATCTCATCTCTAGTGTTCATATTATTTCAATTTTAGATAATTTAAACTTATCAACTTATAGTAATCTTCCTTAAGATTTTTGTTTAAGACGATATATAATTCTTGTTTAGCTCTAGAAATACCAGTATAAAACAACCTCTGAGCGTTTATTGAATTTATCTCATCAAAATCATACAGAACTACTATTATACTTTCTAATCCTTTAAAACTATGTATAGTCGAAACCTTAAGTCCTTGTTTTATCCAATTACAAACTAAAGCTGAATCTTTTAAAACCGACTTATTAAAAATCTTTGGCGACAAAAGTACTATCTTCTCGAGTGGAATCGCCCTCGACATCAACTCAGCAACGATTTCCTCAATTGTATTCTTCTGTAAACTTACCGCCGGAAACCTAGTGGCAACAGATTCTCCATCAAACCCTCCAGACCTAAACTCAGCCATTTCCACTCCAGTAACTAAAGTATTTTGTGAAGCAATTCTTTTCGTATTACGGCAATTCACTTTTAAGGGAGGAAAATGAGCGAAGGTGGATTTCGAATTCAACAAGTCAATAATTTCAATTGGTTGATTTAAATAAATTGCTTGGTTTGAAAAATCGCCAAACAATATCCATTGTCCATGTTTAATTCCCCCTTTAAGCACCATATCGAATACCTCGAGATAATATGGGTTTATTAAATCTTGAGCTTCGTCGATTATTAAAACATCAAATTTTTCATTTTCATCGAAACCTTCATTTTGATCTAAAAATTCAAACGGCAAGTCTTCATTAAAATACTTTTGTAATTCCATATTCAATTCAGGAACCGCCGAACTTGTCTTCGAAGAAAGATAACTATGTAAAGTTCCTGTATAAGATCCATTTGCATTATAACCTGAAATCAAATCTGTTGAGTGTTTTAGTTTTGCTCCTAATTGCTTATTGTAGCAGAACAAACCTACTCGACAATTATCTTTTAGTTTTCTTTGAGAGGTTTCTAAGGCCATAAGTGTCTTGCCTGTTCCAGCTGCTCCTTCTATTAAACATCTTTTATTATAATTTACAAAATCAAGTAAAGCAAACTGTTCCTTAGTATAACTCTCTATTAAATGTTCGTTATCATTAATTATGTTTATATCCCTATAATCTATATCAAAATCACCTCTCAATATTTGTAATAATAATTCACAATCTTCTTTTGTTGGTCGAGATTGTTCAGCATCATACCAATATTTACCTTTATTCTGATAATGCCAGTTTTTACTTAAACTTAAAATATACTTACTAGCAGGCACCTTCAATCCTTGCTTTGTTAAAATTTGCCAAGAATATCCTTCTGGACCAAAATCAATAAATCCTTCCATGCTAGTAAATGCAATACCAGTACCCCAAAGAATTTTAGACAGCTTTTCAAAACGTTTACTATCACTCTTTACCTTATCTAATACATAATTTCTTATAGAATTCATTGTTGCATCAACTTGAGCGAAAGGACTTTTAGTCTTTTTAGTAACCTCTCCATTTCTATTCACAAAGCTCCAAGTACCTTCTTTTCTTGAAACGCCCCCGTGTTTAACTTCAATTGCAAACACCCCTTCATTGGGGGCTATAACAAGAAAATCTAACTCTCCAGAAATATTCTTAAAATGATAATTTGTGAATAATGAGTGAAGTATATACATTCCATTAGTGGATTTATCATTTTTGAATTTAAAATAAAGCAATCTTTCTCCATTGGAGTCAAAATGGTCAATAGCATCTGGTACTAACATAAAAACCTCCTTGTATTACTATATTCAACTTCAATTTTATTATTGTCTATAGAGGTTATTTGTTTGGCATATACATGAAATGTCATCCCATCTATATCAAAAATAAAGACATTAGAATCCGAGTTATGGTTTGAAAGCTTATGAGTTATACTTTTTCTAATTTCGGAGCTTAAACTTATAGTAAATGATGCAACTGACTTGTACGCAAAGTTAATCTCCTCTAAAACAACTTCTAATTTACTGACGTCCGCGGCTTTCAAAATAATACGAAGGTTATCAATTTCTGGAGAAAGCATTTCTTCATCAAATAGCCAACGCTGAATGCTACTCTTAACAGGATTCCCTGCTTTAAAATTATTCTCCCTCTTAATGGCCTTTAGTCTATTTTCTAAGGTTTTCAAATCTCCATCACATTTTAAATACAGACTATGTAGAATTTCTCTCCAAAGTTCTAACTTATCAAAATGCTTCCCAAGTTCTTTATTTGACTTTGATAGCTTTCTATAAAGACCTCTATTGGCGATAATAGTAAAAACTCTGTCACCAATATTTAAATCATCTATCTTGAGTTTTGCAACGCGTAACTGTCCTTTATTATCCTCTGATTGACCTAAGATAGTACTACCCACTGGTAAGAACATAAAAAAACCATCTTGTAAATTCACTATGTTGCAGGGTGTAGTAAAAATATGCTGTTCTTCTTTACCTACCTGGTACCCTCTATACTTAAATGTATGCAAATAGTCTAATGTCTCTTCATCTATCACTTCGAGGGAATTATGCTTACTAGTATTTAAATACGATTCAATTTCTTTGTCAATATTTTCTTCACTTTTTAACAAATACTGGTTATTAAAACGATTCATATCTCCTAGGTTGTCAAGAAAGTATCCTCCTTTAATTCTCTTTTTTAAATATCTGTAAGTTAAATTTGCTTCCTCCGGCCAACATGTAATAACAACCTTTGGAACAAATAAAATATTTATTGAATCAATCAAATAACGGCCAAAATATTCGTTATACGGATAGCCCGTAAATATTATCTCTTTAGTATCGAAGGTAGGTGTGTTAATACTTAAAGTATCAAGAGGTATTTTTAATTTACTTCCATCATTTAATACTGTTTCCGTTGAAAACAGATTCTTTGATTCCGAATATGACTTCGTATTGATATTAAAGGATTCTGCTAGTGAAATAACCTTTTTAAAACCATCTATAATTTCTTTACTTTTTATTTGGTGTTCTACTAATTCGAATGAGGTTTTAAAATTTTTAACTAAACTGTTAATCATAAAATTAGACTGCTGCGAATTTTTCAGACAAAACAATGCTGGATATAAAAAATTATAGAAGCTCTTTTGGAAAACTTCAAAATCATCCAATTCTTTTATCCAGCCAACCACTTGAGGCAGTAACTTATCTAGTTCATGAGGAGGATAAACATCTAGATTTATAACCTGCTGCGCATAACGTTTACATTGTTGCCAAAGTTTCATGTCAAGATATGAAGTTTCTGTTTCATAATCCATTAAGGCCTTAATTTTTTTCCGGTTCCAGTTTAATCTGTAATAATGAGGATTTTCACTAAATAGGCAATTGTAAAAGTCAATATCTTTAGAGATGGCAATATTTCTATCTGAAATTATTATAACAGGTATCTTTTGATCTAGAAAGGCCTTAATTGTATTTTCATAATCTTCAACTTGACGAATATCATTGATTACAACAGCTCTTAGTTTAGATGGTATAGCTTCCTTAAGACCAGGATATATATTATAGACAAACTGAAGTTTAGGGATAACGCTTAAATAATTATTCACAAAATCTCTAAATGAATTATCAAACTCAAACGTCACATCCATCTCTTTTTCAAGATTTTGATAGAATTTTAAAACGATTTCCTTAAGTTCCTCTTGTTGCATTACTCCAATAAGTTTATAGAGTAAATTCTTAAACTTGTCTAAACGTTCTTGATAATCGGAATTAAATATCTGACTATATGACTTTAAATCGGTAGTAATAATAATATTATCGTCAACAGAAAAAGTCTTTGACAACGGCTCATCATGTATGCTTATCTGTCCTAATAACCCTTTAAAGTGATGTACATTCCCACGGCCTGAAACCAAAATTACTTTTGAATCAAGATTATCCTGATTTATAACAACAGATTCTTTAGGCTCTAGTATTTTAGATATTGAATTTCGACCAGCTCTATATTCTCGTTTTTTCTCTATATAATTCTTATATAGATTTAAGACCCTTTTTGGATCAGCTAAACTTATATTAGACCAATGTAACTTATTAATGAACACCTCCTCGCCACCTTTAAACATCAAATTAACACCCTGATCGCTAGCAGTTATCACTTTTGCTATACATCCGTAAATACAGACGTTTTGACCTGCTTTGAAGCCAATCGACTTTGTGGCATTATCGATATAATCGTTGACAAAATAGTTTCTCAAAATTCCAAGAGACAACCATAAAGAAGCTTCCTTCTTATCAGGAAAACATAAAAAAAGTGGAGAATTTACAGTTTTTTTAGATTGAGTATTATCACAATAATCCAATGCCACTCCAACACTCGTTTTCATTATTGGACTAAACTGTTTATCCCCTAGCTCCAGATACCTTTTTTGATTAAAATAAAAAAGTAATTCCTTCATATTACTAATTAATTAAAGTATTTTTAAATATCTCACTAATCTGATAAGCTAAATAAGGAGGTAGTTCATTTCCTACTTGGTGATATTGTTGTGTTCTCCCTCCATAGAGATAATAATTATCAAGAATAGTCTGTATAAGTGCAACCTCCTCTACCTTAAGATCACTCGCTTGAAATGGTTAAAATAATATCCATTCGTTGATGTATAATTCAATATAGTGGTAGCAGCATCGTTGCCCCCTAAAACGATCGTTGAATATTCCGGATGCATAATAATTATCGATTTTAGGAGGTGTTCTTCCTTCTTGTATAAATTTTGCCAAAAAATTATAGCAGTAAATATCCTGTAACAAATGACATCGGTAAACATGATGTGAAACGCTGCCTAAATTTGGATGAAAAAAGAAATTACCCATCGGTAATTCTCTATTTATATCATAAGTGGTAGCATGGAAGAACTCCTCTCTCAAAGTACTGGCCAACATTGTTTCTAAAACTTTATTTTCTAAATCTCCGTCGAAATCTCTATAATAGTATGTAATACCCTCAGAGCAAGTTTCAAATTTATCAGTCACTTCCATTTATTTTCTTTTCTTTTTGCGATTACCCTCTTTATCTCCCGCAGATTCAAGGAATTAGTTATACCATTTCTTAACTTTAGTAACCTTCCGATAACATTCTGGAAAGTTAACGCATCTTACTGCACCAATACTTCAGGTACGACATTAATATCACTACGTATTCCAAGCAATATAATTCGATGTCGCTTCTGAAGCACACCGTAGTTTTCCGATTTAATTAAAAAATCTTGAGGGCTAAATTCAGTCTCCACACTAAGCAGATTTTTTCCTTGGGGAATTTGGTCTGGTGTAAATTGTCTAAAAAATCTACGCAATCGTAAAGTCTGATTGGCATAAGGGTCTTTTTCAATAGACAACTTGATTTGGAACACACAATTTTCATCATCACCTAACATGGATGAAAAACACTCCCCCAGTCCTCTTGGACCAGCAAATAAATCTATAATTAGAATGGACATCTATTTGAAATTTTAACCGCTAAAAATCTTTCACAATAAATTCTAATCTCATAATCAAATTTCTTGACATAAATCAGTATAACTCTCTACCTAATACATTGAACTTGAAACCTCAACAATCCACAATAACAGGCAAATTATTTATATCTGCTATGTTGTTTTTTTTAATTCGTTCATTTCTGGTTCATTCATTATTTTCAATGTAAGCATAAAATAACTTTGTAGACATTTAGCACAGTAAAAATTAATAAAATAAAAGTTAATAATACTCCAAATATACCTTTAAAAGTCTTTATAACATTACGGAAAACCGTAGTAAAAGATAGTAATGTAAAAGAAAATCCAATAGCCGATGTTCCTAACTATTGCTAATATAAAAAACGACCTGAGTAGTTGTCGATTCTTTGTAATCAAAACCATCACTGGTCAACCATGGCTTTATCCTTTTCTGTCAAGGAGGGTTAACCCCTCATGCTAATATACATTATTTATTTTGAATTAATAAATCCATACAATGCCTCCCCTAAAAATTTTAAAGAATCCAATTTTTACGACAAGAAATTGATCATTAAAACTTAAAAGATAGCTTTTAAACGTATAATAATGAGTTCGGAGATAAGTTGGAACCATTCACCATTTTCAAAAAATTTACAATTGTATAGTTTGAAAGAAAAATCTAGCATTGAAGTCTAGATAAAATTATGAAAAATATTTCTCATTATCCCTAACTTTGAATGATGGAAAATTACGATGACGAAAACGACAGAATTCATGTCCCTCGCTTTGAGGAAGCTGCGGGGTTCTACACCACGCCGAAGCGAAGTTACAACATGTCAAAAATCAGAAATCGTAACTCCAAACCTGAGCTCGTTCTAAGAAAAGCTTTATGGTCAAAAGATATCCGTTTCCGTCTTCATGATAAGTCCCTGCCAGGAACTCCGGATATTGTGATCAAAAAATATAAACTTGCGATATTTGTCGATGGTGAATTTTGGCATGGATTCGACTGGAAAAACAAACGCGAAACGATCAAGTCCAACCGTCTCTTTTGGATACCCAAGATCGAACGCAATATGCAAAAGGATATGCGTGTCAATAAGGCCTTACGAGATATGGACTACGTTGTATTTAGATTCTGGACACAAGACATAATCAAAAATCTACCTAAAGTCCTCAACCAGATAGAACTGTTCCTAGAAACAAGAAAACTTTGGAAATAGCTGCACTATCCTTTAAATACATTATCCCGATGCCAAGCTAAGTTTTCCTGCGATGGATAACAGCGTTGTAGTTCAGGAACTAAAATTGGCTTTCCTTTTAGTTTTGATAGACTATAAGCATGGTCCGCTAATTCGTCGATATGCGCTGAAACCATAATGGTGTAATTTTCATCTATACTAACCAGCCCCCTATCGAATGCGCGGTGCAAATTTGGACATAGTGCTATTCCATTCGTCACCTTGTCATCATGCGTCACCGCAAAAGGAACGATATGGCATGCATCAATAAAGTTGTACTTAAAAGTAGACCGCATCCGCATGCCTGTCATGGCGCAGGTATCCTGATAGAGCTGCGGGATATAGCGTTTGAACAATCCAGATCTGACAAACACATCTTCCTCTGTCTGAATAGAGATATGTTTGTACTGAGCCTCCGGCTCATTCAGCACCAATGATTGCACTTCATGGTAAAAGCCGTCATTCAGTTCCTTATGACGATAGTAAGCTAGACGTTCCTCTGGAAAGTAACTAGAAAGTAGCTGATCACGGACTGTGGTGCGGTTCAACGGATCACTAAGCAACACGGCAAGCTTATCGTCGAACGATCCATATGCGACCACTTCGGAAAGGGTCTTTACACTTTTGATATGCGCATTGATCTGAAACCCGGGATTTGGGTATAGATACCAGAAATTTCCGTTTGCTGCCTTATCGGACTGTAGGTAATAGAAAGGCTGGGTAAAGTCTGGTTGATGCGCAGAGCGCACCAGCAAGCGCCAGTTCTCCTGAAATAGTCCAACGAGATCAACATTGACTTCAAAACGATTGTTGATCATGGTACCCTTTTCGATCAGTTCAACCAAAGTCAAGAGCAAGATCGGCTTATGCGGTGCCAGTCCATATTTGGTATTGGCTCTCTTAACATGGGTAAAGGCGCTGAGGTAAGGAACTAGTTCTGCATTCATAAACGCAAAATAGGCAATCTTTTTAAAATAGTGCCAAATTAAGAGCGATGAAATTGAATCTTTAGATTTGGATACAACTTTTCCTTCGGATCAATCAGTACTTGCCAGGCTTCAAAACGGGTGCAGCAAGTTTCTCTAAAAATTTCGATATGTTCATTGAATTCGGTCATACTATTAATATTTTAGGCTATTTTTTAATTAACAAGCCTACCTTATCACCGCTTAAGAAAGCTTTTTGGCTAGATGTCCGCTTTGGCTAAATGTTAACCGGATTTGGCCTTCGATCTAATATAGAGATAGTAAGTTTAATTCATTTTGGACCTACAATCGTAAACTAAATAAAATAATGGAAGAACCGCTATTCTGTAACCCAAAAAAAATATTTATCTTAGCAATAAAGAAGTACTGCTAAATAATAAAGAATTCCCTAACCGTGCCTCTTTAAACGTATCCTCACCAATATTAGCAATGAAATAAAAATAGGGGGTTGATAAAGCAGTAAATTTGTTTAACAGGCATGTTTGTAAAAGGAAGTTTAGCCTAATATTTAAAAATAGCTAACCTATTATGGAAATGAATACCGAAACGATCTTCATAT